>NZ_JBEZJQ010000001.1:572939-664378 GCF_040653135.1 Actinomadura sp. NPDC048021 | reverse complement strand
GGTCGCGGGGGGCGGGGCCCCAGGCGCCGAGGGGGCCGCGCGGCGCCGCCCCCCCCGGCCCGGCGGGCGCGGGGGGGGGTGTCGGTCGCGGGCGTGCGGCGCTTTTTTGCTTTACCCCCCGGCCCCCCGGCCGTTCAGGTGTCGGGTCGCGGGGCCCGGCCGGTGGGCGGCGTTATGGGCCGGCCCCCGCGACCCGACGTCTCGGGGGCGCCGCTAGCCGCGGTGCCCGGTCGGGGCGAAGTCCTCCCGCGTGTCGTTCGCACGCGGCTGCTTCTTCGGCTCGTCGCCGTGGCCCGGCCACCAGGCCCGGTGGCCCAGCATCGCGGTCAGGCCCGGCACCAGGAAGGTGGACATCACGAAGGCCGACAGCGCGATGCCGATCGCCACCGAGAAGCCCATCTGCTGGAGCATCGAGACCGGCGCGAGCATCATCACCGAGAACGTGCCGGCCAGGATGAGGCCCGCCGCGGCGACCGTCGGGCCGCCGTGCTGGACGGCCAGCGCCGCCGCCTTCCGTGGCTCGTGGCCCTCCTTGGCCTCCTCGCGCAGCCGCGCCGTCATCAGGATGTTGTAGTCGGTCCCGATGGCCAGCACGAACAGGTAGAGGACGATCGGCAGCTGGAAGGTGACGCCGGCCTCGCCCATCGCGCCCTGGAAGACGTACACCGCGGAGCCGAGCGTCGCCGCGAAGCCCAGCAGGACGGCCACGACCAGGTAGAGCGGCGCGACCACCGACCTCAGCAGCAGCGCCAGGATCAGCGCGATCAGTACCGCCGCCACCGGCAGGATCACCGACAGGTCGCGGTTGTTGACCGTGTTGATGTCGGAGAAGATCGCCGTCGGTCCGCCGACGTAGGTGCGGGTGCCCTCCGGCGCCGCCTTGTGCACGGCGGGCGTCAGGTCGTCCTTGACCAGGCTGATCGCCTTGTTGGACGCGGGGTTGAGCTTCAGCACCAGGTCGACCCGGGCCACGGTCTTGTCCTGGCCGGGGACGGGCGGCTGCACCCTGCCGACGCCGGGCGCGTTCTCGACGGCCTTGCTGAACGCCTGGGTCTGCTGCTGGCTGACCGGCTGCCCGTTCTGGCTCTTGATGAACACCTGGACCGGGGTGGTCAGGCCGGGCGGGAAGCCCTTCTCCATGTCCTTGGTCGCCTGCGCGGACTCGGTGTCCTGCGGGAAGCCGGCCGCGAAGTCGTAGTCGGCCTTGAAACCGAGGGTGCCGAGCGCCAGCACGACCAGGACGAGCCCGGACGCCGCCGCGGCGAGCGCGGGGCGCTTGCCGACGCCGCGGCCGATGGCCGTGGAGAACCTGTCCTTCGGCTGCTTCTTCCACGCCTTGGACGGCCAGAAGACGGCGGTGCCGAGCAGCGAGACGAGCGCGGGGAACAGCGTCAGCGAGGTGATGCCCATCACGACGACGGCGATGGCCAGGGACGGGCCCCAGGCGCTGAAGACGCCGAACGTCGCGAGCAGCAGGACCAGGAACGTCACGGCGATGGCGGCGGCGGCCGAGGAGATGACCTCGCCGACCCGCTCCACCGCGGTGATCATCGCGGTCTTCTTGTCGTCGCCGGCCCGCAGCCGCTCGCGGAACCGGAACATCAGGAACAGGTAGTAGTCGGCGCCGATGCCGAAGAGCACGATCAGGATGATGGTGCTGAGGCTGTCGTCGCCGGAGAATCCGAAGATCTTCGAGGCCGTGCCGATCAGGCCCATCGCGACCTGCATGGTCACGGTGATGACGACGATCGGCAGGATCGCCGCCAGCGGGGCCCGGAAGATCAGCAGGATCAGGCCGATGATCAGCACGAAGGTGGCGATGCCGACGATCTCGAAGGACTTGTTGAAGGAGTCCTCGTTGTCGACGAAGCCGGCGACGTCACCGCCGACCTTGGCCTCCATCCCGCTGCCCTTCAGCAGGGTGGGCAGGTCCTTGCGTATCTGCTTGACCGCCTCGCCCTGCTTCTTGCTGTCGTCCATCGAGGTGCCCTTCATCGGCACCATGACCACCTGGACGGCCTTGTTGGGCGCCAGGGCCTGCGGGCCGGTGGCGAAGCCGAGGACGGTCGGCGGCTTCTTGGCGTTCAGCGACTTGGCGGCCTCGTTCACCTTGGCGCTGTCCTGCGCCGTCAGCGGCCGGCCGTCCGAGCGCTTCACCACGATCAGCGAGGAGGTGTCCTCCTGCTGAGGGAAGGCCTTTTCGGCGATCTTGAGCGCCTGCACCGACTCGTACTTCGAGGGCAGGAAGTCGCCCTGGTCGGACTCGGTGGTGAGCTTGGGGGAGAGGGCGATGATGAGAACCGCGGCGACGAGCCAGGCCACGATCGTCCACCACGGGTGTCTCACGACGAAGCGCGCGAGCCGAGCGAACATGGGGGCTTCCTTAATTCACGGTCGTAGGGATACCCGTAAAACAGTAGAGACCGGACACCGCGCAGGGGTCACCCGCAGCGCCGAAATGCGGGGTGATACCTCCGGGGGAGACTCTCCTCCTCTAGGAGGGGCGGGGAGTGGATAGCCTCGTACCCATGGACAACGAGGTTCAACGGGGGTTCGAGACCCTGGCCATCCATGCCGGGCAGGAGCCCGACCCGGTCACCGGCGCGGTCGTGCCGCCGATCTACCAGGTCTCGACGTACAAGCAGGACGGCATCGGGGGGCTGCGCGGCGGCTACGAGTACTCCCGGTCGGCCAATCCGACGCGTACCGCGCTGGAGGTATGCCTGGCCGAGACGGAGGGCGGCGCGCGGGGGCTGGCGTTCGCCTCCGGGCTCGCCGCCGAGGACGCGCTGCTGCGCACGGTCTGCAAGCCCGGCGCCCACGTCATCGTCCCCAACGACGCCTACGGCGGGACGTACCGGCTGTTCGCGAAGGTCGCCCAGCCGTGGGGCGTCGAGTTCGACCCGGTGCCGCTCGGCGACATCGCCGCGGTGCGGGCGGCGGTGCGACCCGACACCAAGATCATCTGGGTGGAGACGCCCACCAACCCGCTGCTCGGCGTCGCCGACATCGCGGCCCTGGCCGCCGTCGCCCGCGACGCCGGCGCGCTGCTGGCCGTCGACAACACCTTCGCCTCCCCCTACCTGCAGCGGCCGCTGGAGCTCGGGGCGGACGTCGTCGTCCACTCCACCACCAAGTACATCGGCGGGCACTCCGACGTCGTCGGGGGCGCGCTGATCGCCGCGGACGCGGACCTCGGGGAGCGGCTGGCGTTCCACCAGAACGCGATGGGCGCCGTCGCGGGCCCGTTCGACGCCTGGCTCACCCTGCGCGGGATCAAGACCCTCGGCGTGCGGATGGACCGGCACTGCGCCAACGCGGAGCGGGTCGCGGAGCTGCTGACGCGGCACCCGTCCGTCCGGCAGGTCCTCTACCCGGGGCTGCCCGACCACCCGGGCCACGAGATCGCCGCCAAGCAGATGAAGGCGTTCGGCGGCATGGTCTCGTTCCGGATGGAGTCGGAGGAGGCCGCCGTCCGGGTCTGCGAGCGGACGAAGCTGTTCACGCTCGGCGAGTCGCTCGGCGGCGTCGAGTCGCTGATCGAGCACCCGGGGCGGATGACGCACGCCTCGGCGGCCGGGTCGCCGCTGGAAGTGCCCGCCGACCTGGTGCGACTGTCGGTCGGCATCGAGGACGCAGCCGACCTGCTCCGCGATCTGGAGCAGGCGCTTTCCTGAGAATCGGCTGACCATTCCCCACCGGACTTGATCAAAACATCTATACTCGGCGCGCCAGGTTCGTGAAGAAAGGGCCCGGGGTGCGCAAAGTACTGGTCTGTGGGGCGGCGTTCGCCGCGACGTGTGTCTCCGCCGTGACCGTTCCCGTGGGAGCCCACGCGAACGAGCCGGCGCCGACGCCCAGCGTGTCCGTTCCGTCCGTGCCGACCGAGTCGCCGGCGGGGACCCCCTCCGGCGCGCCGGAGACCGGGGCCCCCGGCACCGGGTCGCCGTCGGCGCCGTCCGCGACGCCGACGGAGGGCGGCCCCGCCGGCGCGGACGGGGAGCCGGACGGCACCGTCACCGCGCAGGCGGTCATGGTGACGCCGCAGCTCCCGCTGTTCCGCACCTACGCCTACGGCAAGCTGCCCGCCCAGAAGATCGACGCCTACTGGCGCAAGCCGGGCCCGCGCGCCACGCCCCGCCCGGCCGTGCTGCTCCTGCACGGCGGCTACTGGCTGGAGGGCGACAAGGGCGGCGGCTGGAAGTACTTCGCGCGCCGGCTGACCGAGCAGGGCTTCGTCGTGCTGTCGGCCAACTACCGGCTCGCGCCCAAGGCGCAGTGGCCCGCCCAGCGCGACGACGCCATGGCGGCCCTCGACTTCATCAAGAAGCACGCCCAGGTGTGGAACGTCGACCCGAACCGCGTCGCGGTCATGGGCTCGTCGGCCGGCGGGCACCTCGCGACGCAGCTCGGCACGCTCGGGACGGGCACCCGCCAGGTCCGCGGCGTGGTCGCGCTGTCCCCGCCGAACAACCCCTTCCTGGCCTTCCAGGACGGCGCGAAGCCGGACGCCACGTTCACCAAGCGCAAGCTGCGGCGGGCCGTGGTCGGCCTCGTCCACTGCGAGCCCGGTGTCACCGCCGACCCGGACTGCTGGACGAAGCTGGACGACGCCAGCACCGTCACGCACGTCTCCGCGGGCGACGCCCCGATGCTGCTGATGCACGCCACCGGCGACTTCGTCCCCGTCACCCAGAGCACCGGGCTGGCGACCGCGCTGCGCGCCGCCGGCGTCCCGGCGACCGTCAAGACCGTCGAGGGCGACATGCACGCCTCGGACATGCTGGGCGACGAAGGCGTCTACCCGACCATCCTGGCCTGGCTCAAGAAGCGGCTGAACGCGTAGTTGGCGGTGCTCTCCTCCTTCGGGCCTGACGGCCCTCCATCGTCGAGCACCGCGGGCGATCGCTGGCATCGCTCCGGCTCGCCTGGCGGCTCGCTTCGCGATCAGGTTCTTGCTTCGCTCGAACCTGCCTTCGGACGCGATCGCAACCATTGAGGTCGTCGCGTGGTTGCGGTGAGGCTCGGGGCTGTGCGGACTAAGGTCGGCTCATGTCGACTTCGGACCGCATCCTGCTTCTTCTGCACATCGGGTTCGCGATCTTCACGCTGGGGCCGCTGACCGCCGCCACGATGTCCACGCCCCGCTACATCCGCAAGCGCGACGTGGTGGTGGTGCGTTACCTCCACCGGACCACCCAGATCTACGGGATCGGCACGCTCGGGATCTTCCTGATCGGGCTCGGGCTGGCCAAGGGCGACCTCGCCGAGGTGTGGCTGACGGTGTCGATGACGCTGTTCGTCGTCGCGCTGGTGCTGCTGCTGATCGTCGAGCGCGACCAGCGCAAGGCGGTGCACCTGCTGGAGGTCGCGGCGGCCGAGACGGCGGCCGCGCCGGTCCCGGTCCGTCCCCCCGCGGCCGAGGAGCCCGGGGAGGCCGAGGGCGGCGCGACGGAGGCCGAGGCCCCCGCCGCCGCGGGACCGGCGGCCGATACCGGCGAGATCGCCCAGGTGGAGCGGGGGCGGCTGGCCGCCATGTCCGGCGTCGTCGCGCTGATCTGGCTGGTGATCCTCGCCCTGATGGTCTGGAACGGCTGAGCCGGCCGAACGCGACTAAGCCCGCCTCACTCTGAGGTAGTCGCTGACGACGTACTCGCCCAGACGGTCGGCGTCGGGGGCGAAGACGCGGCCGCCGTTGCGCCTGGCGACCTCCTCCACGAACGAGACGAGCCGCCGGTCCTCGGCGAGCATGAAGAAGTTCATGGTGGCGCCGCGCCGGGTCATCTTGTCGACCTCGGCGAGGGTGAGCACGAGCGTGTCGGTGGACGGCGGGTAGTCGAACAGCGAACGGCCGTCCGGCCGCAGGTGCGCGGTGGGCTCGCCGTCGGTGACGACGAGGACGATCGGCTCGAAGTCGGGGTGCCGGTCCAGGTGCCGTCCGGCGATCATCAGGGCGTGGTGCAGGTTGGTGCCCTGCACCATGTCCCAGTCGAGGCCCGCCATCTCCGTCGGGTGCAGCACCCGCGCGTAGTTGGAGAAGCCGATGATCTGGATCGCGTCCTGCGGGAACTTGCTGGTCACGAGCGAGTGCAGGGCCAGCGTGGTCTGCTTGGCGGCCGCCCACGTCCCGCGCAGCACCATCGAGTAGGACAGGTCGACGAGCAGGCAGACGGCGGCGCCGGTGCGGCGCTCGGTCTCGTGCACCTCGAAGTCGTCGACGCTCAGCCGCACGCCGTCCGGGCGGCGCGCGCCGTTCCCGCCGGTCGTGCCCACGCGCTCGGTGACCTTCGCCCCCGCGGGCGGGGGGACGAGCCCGGCGGCGGGCTCCCCGGTCCCGGTCGCGGGGGTCCCGCGCTCCATGGCGCTGCGCCGGATCGCGTTGCTCACCGTCCGGACCACGTCGAGGGGCTGCTCGTCGCCGAACCGCCACTCGCGGCTGGAGCCGGTCAGCTCGCCCGCCTGTCCCGCGTCCCGCTGGTCGTGGTCGCCCTGGCGGCCGGACGCCAGCTGGGAGAACACCCGGCGCAGCGCGGTCTCGCCGAGCCGCCGCACCGCCTTCGGTGTCAGCTCCAGCTTGCCGCGCCGCCGCTGCAGGTAGCCCTGCCGCTCCAGCTCGGCCTCGATGCGGCGCAGCGCGGCGAGGTCGTCGACGGCCTGCCGGCCGAGGGCCCGCCGGACGGCGTCCTCGTCGATGTCGTCGAGCCGCGCGCCCGGGTAGTCCTGCCCGAGTGCCGCCTCCAGCTCGCTGAGGTCGGCCAGCTCCGCCAGCGCGGTCGTGGCGTCGCCCACGCCGAGCGGGTTCTCGCCGGTCATCTGCTCGGGCTGCCCCCAGCCGAGGTCGGGGCGGCGGGCCCGCAGCGCGTCGCCGAGCCGGGTCATCTCCATGGCGAGGCCCGCGTCCTGCATGGCCTGCTCCATGAGCCCGGCCAGCTCGGCGCGCTGCTCGGGGCTGAGCGAGGCGAGCAGCCGGTCCATCGCGGCGGCGCGGCGGGCCAGCGAGTCGACCAGCTCTTCGAGGTTCTGCGGATCGTCGGGGAACATGTCCCCGTACTCGTTCATGAACCGGTCGAAGTCGTCCTGGGTGTGCTCGCCGCGCGCGTCCCGCTCCAGCATCGCGTTGAGGTCGGCCATCATGTCCTTGACCCGCTGCATGGCGGCCGGGTCCTGGTTCTCCAGGGCCTGCTTCATGCCCTGGAACTGCGCGTCGAGGACCTCGCGGCGCAGCAGGTCCTTCAGCTGCTCGAAGGTGCGGCGGGCGGCGGCGGAGCGCCAGTCGTAGTCCGACAGCCGCCGGATCGCCTGCGAGGTGTCGGACGGCAGCGTGTCGAGCTCCGCCTCGCGCAGCCTGGCGTCGTCGCCCGGGTCGGGGAACAGCTCGGCCCGCTCCTGCCCGATCGCGGTGTCCAGCAGCGCGCGGGCCTGCTCCAGCGTCCCGTCGAGACGGCCCCGGTCGCGCAGCGCGCGGCGCCGCTCCCGGACCTGGCGGAGCATGTCGTCGAGGCCCCGGCGGTTCTGGGCGCCGGGCAGGCCGCGGCGCAGCAGCTCGCGGAGCGCGTCGTCGGGCCGGGCTCCGTCCAGCACCGAGTCGCCCACGGCGTCCAGCGCGTCGCGGACGTCGTAGGGCGGCGCGAGCGGGTCGGGCCCGTCCTCGTAGGCGCCGTAGCGGTATCGGCTCATCGAATCCCCTTGCGCGTGGACACCTCGGGACGCGGCGTCACGTCCGGTACGTCGCCGTCCCGTCGGAGCGTCCCTCGGCGACGTCCTTGGAGAGCCGCCGGGTGAGGAACAGGCCCTCCAGGGCGAACTCGATCGCCGCCGCGGCCTGCCCGGGGGACTCCCCGCTCATGCCGAGCCTTTCCATGATCTTGGCGAGGCCGGGCACGTGGCCGGTGCGGCGCAGCAGCTCGCGCGCCGGAACCAGCTCGCCCGACTCCACGCTCTCCCCGGAGTCGAACTTGTCGAGCAGGCCGGTGAGGTCGGCGGCGCCGAGCGTGCGGCGGTAGGTCTCGGCGACCGCGCGGCGCAGCAGGTGCTCCAGCACCTCCTGCTCGCGGCCCTCCTCGCTGACCTCGAACTCCACCTTGCCCATCAGCGACGGCACCACGGCCGGCAGGTCGCAGACCCGCGCGACGGCGTTCTCCTCGCCGGTGAGCGCCGCGCGGCGCACCGCGCCCGCGGCGACGGTCTCGGCGCCCGCGAGCGCGAACCGCGCCGAGACGCCCGACCGGGCGTCCACCGCCGTCGACTCGCGGACGAGCCGGGTGAACCTCCCGATCACCTCGATCATGTGGTCGGGCACCTCGGCGGGCAGTCCGCCGAGGTCGGCGAAGTCGGCCTCCTGGCGGATCAGCGCGAGCTCGGCGTCCAGTTCGAGGGGGTAGTGGGTGCGGATCTCGGCGCCGAAGCGGTCCTTCAGCGGGGTGATGATCCGGCCGCGGTTGGTGTAGTCCTCGGGGTTGGCGGACGCGACGAGCAGCACGTCGAGCGGCAGCCGCAGCGCGTAGCCGCGGACCTGGACGTCGCGCTCCTCCAGCACGTTCAGCAGCGCGACCTGGATCCGCTCGGCGAGGTCGGGCAGCTCGTTGATGGAGAAGATCCCGCGGTTGGTGCGGGGGACGAGCCCGAAGTGCACGGTCTCCGGGTCGCCGAGCGTGCGGCCCTCCGCCACCTTGATCGGGTCGACGTCGCCGATGAGGTCGCCGACGCTGGTGTCGGGCGTGGCGAGCTTCTCGCCGTAGCGGTCGTCGCGGTGCCTCCACTCGACCGGCAGCTCGTCGCCCAGCTCGCCGGCGAGCCGGCGGCACCGCACGCAGACCGGCGCGTACGGGTGGTCGTTGATCTCGCAGCCGGCCACCACCGGCGTCCACTCGTCCAGCAGGCCGACGAGGGTGCGGATCAGCCGCGTCTTGCCCTGCCCGCGCTCGCCGAGCAGCACCAGGTCGTGCCCGGCCAGCAGGGCGCGCTCCAGGTGGGGCAGGACGGTCTCGTCGAACCCGAGGATGCCGGGGAAGCGTGGTTCGCCGGATCTCAGCCGGTCGAGCAGGTTGCGCCGGATCTCGGCCTTGACGGGAAGCCGCACGTGGCCGCCGGCGCGCAGCGCGCCCAGGGTCGCCTCACGGGGTGCGGACTCGCCGGAGGAGGACTCGTGTGGTGTGGATGAACGCACGCGACCGACACTACGTCGCCGGTCCGCGCGATCGCACCCCCGCCGGGGATTCGCCCGTCCGATCCCGTCCCGCCGCTGTTTGGGTGGAACGGTCGCGGAGGGGGAGACTGGTGGTGTGAAGCGACCCGGCGAACGGAGTGAGGGAGGCGGCGCCGATGGCGCGATTCGGTGATGGCCTGGCCCTCGGACCCGATCTGTCCAGCGCCGCCGCGACGGCGGTCGAGCAGGCGCTCGCGCCGCTCAGCGCGGCGCCCGACCTGGTGTGCGTGTTCGTCACCGGCGACGACCCGGACCAGGTCGAGGAGGCCGCGCAGGCGGCGCAGCGCGCGGCCGGTCCGGCGCTGGTGCTGGGGTGCAGCGCGTCCGGCGTGATCGGGGCCGGGCGCGGGGTGGAGGAGCGGGGCGCGGTGAGCGCGTGGGCGGCGGTGCTGCCCGGCGCGCGTCTCGACCCGTTCCGGCTGGAGACGCTGAAGGGCGACGACCGGCTCATCGTGGTCGGCATGCCGGAGGCCCAGGACGACGACGTGGTCGGCGTGCTGCTGGCCGACCCGTACAGCTTCCCGGTGGACGCGTTCGTGGAGCGCTCGGACGAGGCGCTGCCCGGGCTGCCGCTGGTCGGCGGGCTGGCCGAGGGCAGCGGGCTCGGCGAGACCGGGCACGGCGAGGCGCGGCTGTTCGTCGGCGGCGAGGTCTACCGGGAGGGCGCGGTCGGCGTGGTGATCGGCGGGGCCGTCGCGGCCGCCACGGTGGTCAGCCAGGGCGCCCGCCCGATCGGCCCGGACATGGTGGTGACGAGGGCCGAGGAGAACGTCCTGTACGAGCTGGCGGGCGTGCCGGCGCTGGAGAAGCTGGAGCAGATCGTCCTCGGGCTGCCGGAGGAGGAGCAGGAGCTCGCCGGGCGCGGGCTGCTGATCGGCGTCGCGATGGACGAGTACGCCGACGAGCACGAGCACGGCGACTTCCTCGTGCGCGGCGTGGTGGGCGCCGACACCGACACCGGCGCCATCGCGATCGGCGACGTGGTGGACGTGGGGCGCACCGTCCGGTTCCAGGTCCGGGACGCGGGCGCCGCCGAGGAGGACCTCGCCGCGCTGCTGGAGCGGTTCGACCTCGCGCCGGTCGAGGGCGCGCTGCTGATCTCCTGCAACGGCCGGGGGCAGGCGATGTTCCCCGACTCCGACCACGACGCCAAGGTGCTGGACCGCGCCTTCGGCCCCGCCGGGGTGGGCGGGTTCTTCGCGGCGGGGGAGATCGGCCCGGTCGCGGGGCGCAACCACGTGCACGGGTTCACCGCCTCGATCCTCGCGTTCGGCCGGGCCGAGGAGGGCGTTTGAGCGCCGTCCTCGCGGTGGACATCGGCGGCACGAAGCTCGCCGCCGCGCTGGTCGAGCCCGACGGGCGCGTCACCGCGCACGACCGGGCCCCGACCCCGAACGCCCCGGGCGTCGACGGCGAGGAGCTGTGGCGGGCGCTGGAGGCGCTGCTCGGCAAGCTCGCCGCGGACGCCGGGGACCCGCCCCTCACGGGCGTCGGGGTGGGCTGCGGCGGGCCGATGACCTGGCCGGCCGCCGAGGTGTCCCCGCTGAACATCCCGGCGTGGCGGGGCTTCCCGCTGCGCGAGCGGCTCCGCGCCCGGTACCCGGGCCTGCCCGTCCGCATCCACAACGACGCGGTCTGCGTCGCGATCGGCGAGCACTGGCTCGGCGCGGGGCGCGGGCACGACAACGTCCTCGGCATGGTGGTGTCCACGGGCGTCGGCGGCGGGCTCATGCTCGGCGGACGCCTGGTGAACGGCGCCAGCGGCAACGCCGGGCACATCGGGCACGTCATCGTCGAGCCCGACGGGCCGCCCTGCGGCTGCGGGGGCCGCGGCTGCCTGGAGGCGGTCGCGCGGGGCCCCGGGCTGGTCGCGTGGGCGCGGGAGCAGGGCTGGCGGCCCGGGAGCGCGGACGCCACCGGCGTGGAGCTGACCGAGGACGCCCGCCGCGGGGATCCGGTGGCGGGCGCGGCCATGCGCCGGGCGGGCCGCGCCCTCGGCATCGCGATCGCGTCCGCGACGCACCTGTGCGATCTGGAGGTCGCGGCGATCGGCGGCGGCCTGTCGCAGGCGGGGCGGCTGCTGTTCGACCCGCTGGAGGAGGCGTTCGGCGAGCACGCGCGGATGGAGTTCGCGCGGCGCCTGAGGATCGTCCCCGCCGAGCTCGGGCAGACCGCGGGCCTGGTCGGCGCCGCCGCCCTGGTCTACGCCCAAGATCGCTATTGGAGTGCCGGATAAGTCGGGCATGCAAGGATGAGCGCATGAGCGAAGCGGCCCGGGGGGTGTGGGGGGCCGGCCCCCCGCGAGCGAGGACGAGCGGCGCCGGTCCGGCCTCCGTCGGCGTCGACGACGTCCGCGCCGCCCGGGAGCTGCTGGGCGGGGTGGCCGTGCCGACGCCGCTGATCCCCTCCCGGGTGCTGTCGGAGCAGATCGGCGGGCCCGTCCTGCTGAAGTGCGAGAACCTGCAGCGCACCGGCTCCTTCAAGATCCGGGGCGCGTACGTGCGGATCGCCCGGCTGAGCGAGCGGGAGCGGGCGGGCGGCGTGGTCGCGGCGAGCGCGGGCAACCACGCGCAGGGCGTCGCCCTCGCCGCCTCGATGCTCGGCTGCAAGGCCACGGTGTTCATGCCGGTCGGCGCCCCTCTGCCGAAGATCGCCGCGACCCGCGGCTACGGCGCCGAGGTCGTCTTCCCCGGGCCGACCGTGGACGACTGCCTCGTCGCCGCGCAGGAGTACGCGGACGAGTGCGGCGCGGTCTTCATCCACCCGTTCGACCATCCCGACGTCGTCGCGGGGCAGGCCACGATCGGCCTGGAGGTCATGGAGCAGTGCCCGGAGGCGCGGACGATCGTGTCGCCGGTGGGCGGCGGCGGGCTGCTGGCCGGGGTCGCGGCGGCCGTGAAGGGCCTGGCGAAGGAGACCGGCGGCGGGGACGTCAAGCTCGTCGGCGCGCAGGCCAAGCGGGCCGCGGCGTTCCCGCCCTCGCTCGCGGCGGGCAGGCCCACCCAGATCGGGATCGAGCGCACGATGGCGGACGGCATCGCGGTCGGCCGTCCCGGCCGCCTGACCTACGCCATGTTCACCGAGCTGGTGGACGCCGTCGTCACCGTGACCGAGGAGTCGATCTCCCAGGCCCTGCTGCTCTGCCTCGAACGCGCGAAGCAGGTCGTGGAGCCCGCGGGCGCGGCGGGCGTCGCGGCCCTGCTGGAGCACGCCTACGCCGTCGAGCCGCCCGTCGTGGTGCTGCTGTCGGGCGGCAACATCGACCCGCTGCTGCTGTCGAAGGTGCTGCGGCACGGGCTCGCGGGCGCGGGGCGGTACCTGGTGGTGCGCTGCCGCCTGAAGGACCGCCCGGGCGCCCTGGTGACCCTGCTGAGCGAGCTGGCCGAGCTGGGGGTCAACGTCCTGGACGTCATGCACGAGCGGATGGCGGCCCGCCTCCACGTCGAGGAGGCCGAGGTGCTCATGCACCTGGAGACCCGCGGGGCCGACCACTCCGAGGACGTCATCGGCCGCCTGCGCGAGAAGGGCTACACCCTCACGCTGAGCTAGCGGCGCGCGGCCGGCTCGGCGTGAGGGTGCGGCGGGCCGGTCCTACAGGGACGGCTTGCCCTCGGAGTAGAGCCAGGCCTTGGCCCAGGTGTCCAGGTCCTTGCGGGAGAGGCGCTCGGCGAAGCGCACGAAGTCCTTCGTTGAGGCGTTGCCGTACCGGTGGGCCGCCGGCCACGCCTTCAGCAGCTCCGAGAACGCCCGCTCGCCGATCTTCGTGCGCAGCACGTGGACCGCCATCGCGCCACGGTCGTAGACGAGCCCGTCGAAAATGTGGTCGCGGCCCGGGTCGGCGACCCTGCCCGTCCACAGGCCGTCGCTCGCGGGCGTGGCGTAGGTGTCGTCGAACTGCTTCTGGACGGACGGGCCGCCGTGCGCCGCCCCGTACATCCACTCCGAGTACGTCGCGAAGCCCTCGTTCAGCCAGATGTCGGCCCACCTGGCCGGGGACACCGAGTCGCCGAACCACTGGTGGCCCAGCTCGTGCGCGAGCAGGCTGGTGCTCGGGATGCCGCCCGGACGGCGCCCGAGGTCGTACACGGGGCGGCCCTGCGTCTCCAGCGCGTAGCCGACGCCGGCCTTGACGACGATGCCGCCGGTCGAGGTGAACGGGTAGCGGCCGTAGAGCCCGTTCTGGAAGTCGGTGACCTCGGCGGTCTGGTCGTGGAACTTCTTCGCGTCCTCGGGCTTGATGGCCATGGCCCGGTCGGTGGCGGTCAGGTTGGGGATGCCCGCCTTCGTCCGTCCGGTGACCACGTCGTACCGGCCGATGGCGATCATGGCGAGTTCGCTGGCCATCGGGTTGCGGACGTCCCAGCGCGTGGTCGTCCAGCCGCCCGCGGTCCGCTTGCCGCGCGGGTCGCCGTTGGCGAGCGTGGTGAGGCCGCTCGGGGCCGTCAGCGTGTAGGTGTAGGTCGCCTTGTCGGTCGGGTGGTCGTTGACCGGGTAGACGGTGGCGGCGCCGAACGGCTGGTTCAGCATCACCGCGCCGTCGGGGGTCGGCACCCAGCCGGACACGCCCAGCGCGTCGTCGTTGATCGTCTGCGGAACGCCGGAGTACGCCACCGTCACGGTGAAGGCGCGGCGGTTCCGGATGCCCTTGCGCGGGGTGATGACCAGTTCCTGGGCGCCCGTCCGCGCGTAGGTCGCGTCGCGGCCGTCGACCTTCAGGGAAGAGATCTTCAGCGGGCCGAGGAAGTCGAGGTCGAACCGGGACAGGTTCTGCGTCGCCCGCGCCGTCACGCGGGTCACCGCCTGGATCCCCTTGGTCGCGGGATCGTATTTCAGCCCGATGTCGTAGTGGGCGACGTCGTAGCCGCCGTTGCCCATGTCGGGGAAGTAGGGGTCGCCCGCGCCGGGCGCCCCGGGGGTGAACCGCTCGGCGGCGCCGGCGGGCGCCGCGGTCACCGCGAGGCTCGCCGCGACGCCCAGCGTCACGGCCGCCAGCGCTCTGGGGGTTCTGCTCATCGACCTCGTCCTCGGTAGCGTCGGTGGACCGTCATGACCGCGCTCAAGACTTTCTCGTGGAGCGAGCCCGCACAAGCGCGATTTGGTATCGAATCTGCTTGTCAGGTGAGGTTTTTGTGGCTGGGCACCGCATTCGGTCACCAACTCAACGGTTTGGTCTTCGAATGGAGCCAGGTCTGGAACAGCGTCGTGAGCCTTTGGCCCGACACGCGTTCGGCCAGCGCGGTGAACTGCGGCGTCGTGGCGGTGGAGTGGCGGTGCTCGGCGGTCCACGTCCGCAGGATCGTGAAGAACGCCCTGTCGCCGACCCGCTCGCGGAGCGCCTGGAGCGTCATCGCGCCGCGGACGTAGACGGAGAAGCCGAACATCTTCGCGGCGCCCGGCGCTCCCGGCGGCGGGCTGAAGATCGGCGAGCTCGCGGGCAGCGCGTGGTACCGCTCGAAGATCTTCTTGGCCGAGTCCCGGCCGGTGCGCTCGCGCCACAGCCACTCGGCGTAGGTGGCGAAGCCCTCGTTCAGCCAGATGTCGCTCCAGTCGCGCAGCCCGACGCTGTCGCCGAACCACTGGTGGGCCATCTCGTGGACGATGAAGCCCTCGTCCGGCGCGAATCCGCCGTAGACGGGACGCTCCTGGGTTTCCAGGGCATAGCCCAGCTTCGGGTCGTCGACGATGCCGCCCGCCGTCGCGAACGGGTACGGGCCGAAGATCGGCGCCGCCCACCGCATCACCTTGACGGTGGTGCCCTCCAGCCGCCCGGCGGCCGACCGGAACGCCGGATCGACGGCCGTGATCACCGGGACGCCGTCCACCTCGGTCCGCCGCACGTCGAACCGCCCGATGGCCACCGTGGCCAGGTAGCTCGCCATCGGCGCGTCCTCGGCCCACTCGTAGGTGGCGGTCGCGGCGCCGGTGCGGACGGGGCCGGGCCGCCCGTTCGCAACGGCGCGCAGGCCCTTCGGGACGGTGATGTGGAACGCGTACGTGGCCTTGTCGCGGGGATGGTCGTTCACCGGCAGCCAGGTTGACGCGCCGTCCGGCTCGGAGGCGACGACCGCGCCGTCCTTGCTCGGGACCCACCCGTAGGCGCCGTAGGTCTTGTCCCCGACCGGCGACGGCCTGCCCGCGTACCGGACCGCGACCCGGAACGTCCGCCCGGCGCGGATCGGCTCGGCGGGCGTGATCACCAGCTCCCGGCCCGCGCGGCGGTGGCGCGCCTCCCGGCCGTCCACCGCGACGGCGGTGATCTGCGGGCCGCGGAAGTCGAGGTCGAGCGCCGACAGGTCCTGGGCGGCCGTCGCGGTGACGGTCACCGCCGCGTCGACCGCTCCGGTCCTGACGCCCGCGTAGGCCAGCGCGACGTCGTAGTGGACGACGTCGTAGCCTCCGTTGCCCGCCCCCTCGAAGTAGGGGTCGCCCAAGCCCGCCGCTCCCGGGGAGGGCGTGCCGCAGGCCGGCGACGGCGGTACGGCGGGCGGCAAGGGCTGTGGACAAGGTGCGGCCGCCCGCCGCTCCGCCGCGGCGCCCGGGTCCTCGGACGCGGACGCGGCGCCGGGCGACCCGATCAGGAACGCGACGGCGAAGGCCGCGGTCGTCCGCCGAGAAGGCCCGTTCATCAGGCCGATGCTGGTGGGCCGCCCGCCCCGCCGGGCCGGGAACCGGCCGGGCTTTCCGCGCTCCTTGCCGAGCCTTCACCCGTAGCGGACCGGGACCGCCCCGTCATTTGGACGGGCGGCCCCGCTGGTACAGCCAGTCGTCGAAGAACGCGTCCAGCTTCTTGCCCGACACCCGGTTCGCCGTCGCGATGAACTGCTTCGTCGTCCCGGAGGAGTGCCGGTGCTCCTTCGTCCAGGTCTGGAGGATCTTGTAGAACACGTCCTCGCCCACCCGGGCGCGCAGCGCGACCAGCGTCATGCCGCCCCGGTCGTACACCGACCGGCCGAACATCTGCTTGCGCCCCGGGTCGCCGGGCGGGACGTCCCACAGCTCCTGGCCGCCGACGCCGTTGTAGGCCTCGTCGAAGTGCTGCTGCACCGTCTGGCCGCCGGTCTTCTCGTCCCACAGCCACTCGGCGTAGGTCGCGAAGCCCTCGTTCAGCCAGATGTCCTGCCACCGCGACAGGCTGACGCTGTCGCCGAACCACTGGTGCGCCAGCTCGTGGGCGACGATCATCGGCTGGAGCCCGAACGCCCCGTACACCGGCCGCGTCTGCGTCTCCAGCGCGAAGCCGACGTCGGCGTTGTCGATCAGGCCGCCGGTCGAGGAGAACGGGTACGGGCCGAACAGCTTCGACCACTCGTCGACGACCCGGGCGTTCAGCTGGTGGAACTGGTCGATGTTCACGCCGGAGGTGGTCGCGTCCACAGCCGTGATGTTGGGGACGCCGCCGGCGGTCCTGCCCGTCCGCACCGAGAACCGGCCGACGTCGACCGTCGCCAGGTAGGTGGCCATCGGGTCCTTGACCCGCCACTTCGAGGTCGTCGTGGCGCCCGCCCCGGCGCGGTGGGCGACCGGCACGACGCCCGGTCCGTCCGTCGGCCCGGTGGTCGGGGGTTCGGTGGTCGGGAGTTCGGTGGGCGGCCCGCCCGGAAGGCCCGGCGGCGTTCCGGTGCCCGGCGCGCCGCCGCCGGAGGAGTCCTGCGGCGGCGAGTCCGGCTCGCCGTTGGCGATCGCCGTCAGCCCCTGCGGGACCGTGATCTCGAAGTCGAAGGTGGCCTTGTCGCTCGGATGGTCGTTGCTCGGGAACCAGGTGTGCGCGCCGCTCGGCTGGCACGCAACGAAGACGCCGTCGGACGTGCGGATCCAGCCGTACCGGCCGAGCACCGGGTCCGACACCGGCTGCGGCGTCCCCGAGTAGGCGACCACCGTGGTGAAGGTGCTGCCCTTCTCCAGGGGCTTGGCGGGCGTCACCTCCAGCTCGCCGCCGCCGCGCTGCTGCCGCGCGGGCGCGCCGTCCACCTTGATGGAGGACACGTCCAGGCCGGTCAGGTCGAGGTTGAACCGGGCGAGCCTCGCGGTCGCCCTGGCGGTGATCGTCGCGACGCCGTCGAGCTGCTTCGGGCCGTCCGGCGTGATGGTGAGCTTCAGCCCGTAGTGCTGGACGTCGTAGCCGCCGTTGCCGTTGCCCGGCACGTAGTCGTCGCCCGCGGTCGTCGGGCCCGCCGGGCCGTTCACCGCCGGACCCTTGGGTGAGCCGGACGCGCCCGGGTCGTCGAACGGGGTCTGGCAGGCCGCGGTCAGCGACCCCGCGATCGCCAGGGCTGCCAGCCCCGGAACGCCGCGCGACGCGGCGCCGCGGACGGCCCTCCGGCCGTTACGACGAGGACTGGGTGAGTTTCCGGCCATATGCACGCCGTCCAGCCTGCCCGGACGAGACCCCGCCCGGCAACTCGGACGGCGCCGGAACCCCCGCCTGCGGGGCGATGTCAGCGATGGGAGTAGGGATTGGGCCGGTGCGGGTCGGCCTTCACGACGACGGTCTGCGCCACCTTGCAGTGCAGCGCCTGCTTGCGCTGGTCCCAGAGGATCCACGCGACGTCGATCAGGCCGATGCACCCGCAGACGCCGCCGAGCACGCTGTAGAACGCGGAGCGCCCCGCGGCCTGGCCCGTGGTGATCGCCTGCCCGTCGTCGGCCCGGACGACCCGCGTCCGCACCAGCATCTTCCCGAGCGTCTGCCCCCACTTCGCGTGCATCAGCCAGAAGTAGAAGAAGGCCAGCACGACGCTGATCGCGTTCGTCCCCACCCGGGCGCCGTCGTACATGGAGGTGCCCGGCTCAGGGTTGACGACGTTGTTCCAGTTGACGAACGGGATCGAGATCAGGCCCGTCACGATGCCGATGATGACGAGGTCGACGATGCCCCCGCCGAGCCGCGCCCAGCGGCTCGCCAGCTCCCCGGAGGGATGCGCGTACCCGCCCGCCCCGTAGCCGGGGTGCGGCTGCCCGTATCCCGGCTGGGCGCCGTACGGCTGCTGCTGCCACTGGCCCTGCTCACCGTACGGCTGCTGCCCGTACTGCTGTTGCTGTCCGTACTGCTGCTGCTCGCCGTAGGGCTGCTGCCCCCACTGCTGCCCGCCCCACTGCTGCTCCCCGTAGGGCTGCTGGCCGTACCCCTGCTGTTCGTACCCCTGCTGGCCGCCGGGTGGCTGCTGCCCTCCGTGCGGTGGCTGCTCGCCGTAGGGAGGCTGCTCGCCGTATGGGGGCCGCTGTTCCTGGGGCGGTTCCCCGTACGGCTGCCGGCCGCCGTAGGGGCCCGGCCGGCCGGGCTGCTCCTGCTCCCCGTGCGGCCGGTCGTCTTCTGGCTCTCGCCCGGACGCGGGGTCGTGCGGCGGTTGCGTCATGCCGTGAGGGTCGCCGCGTCACCGCGGGCCAACCCTGCCGCGCCCGGGTGGAGCCGGAATGTTTACCCCCGCGTGGCCGGCCCTTGCCGGGCCGGGATCAGGACGGGTCCCGCTCGCGGGCGTAGGGGTTCGGCGTCCACGGCGTCGCCTTCACCACCACCGTCCCGGCCACCTTGTCGTGCAGCGCCTGGCGCCGTTCGTCCCACAGGATCCAGGCGTTGTCGAGCAGGCCGACGAGGCCGAGGATCCCCGCGACGGGCGTGAGGAGGTTCAGCGCCCCCGTCGTGATGCTGATGGCGTAGACGAACGCCTGCCTGCCGAGCGCCTGCCCCCAGCTCACCGCCGACAGGTCGGAGGCTCGCACCAGCCGGATGCCGAACGCCTTCTTGCCGAGCGTCTGCCCCCACCGGGCGTGCAGGACGGTGAAGTACGCGAAGCCCAGCAGGAACGCGATCGCGTACCCGGTGAGCAGGCGCGGGATGTTGTAGAGGTCCAGCGGGTTCGTCATCGTCTCGCCGGACTCAGCCATGTCCCGCACCCGGTCCCAGCGGATGGAGAACAGGACGGCCGGCGTCGCCGCGAAGCCGATGACGAAGCTGTCGAGGATTCCCGCGCCGAGCCGCAGGAGCCGTCCGGCGGTCATGTCCTGCGGGCCCTGCGGGCCCTGCGGGCCGGGGTGGTGGTAGCCGGGAGGGCCGTAGCCCGGTGCGGGCGGCGCCTGCGGCGGCGGGGCCCCGGGGTGGCCGTACCCCGTCCCGGGGACGGCCTGGGCCGGAGGCCCGCCGTACGAGCCCTGGTAGGGCGGCGGGCGTTCGGGGGTGGCGGGGGCCTCGCCCTGCGGCCGGTCAGGAGGTTGCCAGCCGCTGTCCGGCTTCGGGGTGTCCTGGGGTGGTTCGCTCATGGCCCCACAGTGTGCCGGGTGCGGGCGGCGCGCGGTCGCCCGGGCGGCGACCGGCCCCGGACGCGGGCGCGTCCGGGGCCGGTCCCCCGAGTCCGGGCGCCGCGGCGTCGAGGCTCGCCGCGGCGCCGCGGGGTCACAGGTTGCCGCGGCGCTCCTGCTCCCGCTCGATCGCCTCGAACAGCGCCTTGAAGTTGCCCTTGCCGAAGCCGAGCGAGCCGTGCCGCTCGATCAGCTCGAAGAACACCGTCGGGCGGTCCTGGACGGGCTTGGTGAAGATCTGCAGCAGGTAGCCGTCCTCGTCCCGGTCGACGAGGATCCGGCGCTTCTGCAGCTCCTCGATCGGCACCCGCACCTGGCCGATGCGCTCGCGCAGCTCCGGGTCCTCGTAGTAGGAGTCGGGGCTCTCCAGGAACTCCACGCCCGCGGCGCGCATCCGGTCGACCGACGCCAGGATGTCGCCCGTGGCGAGCGCGATGTGCTGGACGCCCGGCCCGCCGTAGAACTCCAGGTACTCGTCGATCTGCGACTTGCGCTTGCTCTCCGCGGGCTCGTTCAGGGGGAACTTCACCTTGCGGGTGCCGTCCGCGACGACCTTGGACATCAGCGCCGAGTACTCGGTCGCGATGTCGTCGCCGACGAACTCCGCCATGTCGGTGAAGCCCATGACGCGGTGGTAGAAGTCGGCCCACTCGTCCATGCGCTCGACGTTGCCGACGCAGTGGTCGATCGCCTGGAAGAACCGCTTGCCCACGGGCTCCACGACGGGCTCGGCGGGCTCGAACCCCGGCAGGTAGGGGCCGGTGTAGTTGGAGCGGTCGACCAGCGTGTGCCGGGTCTCGCCGTAGGTGGCGATCGCCGCGACCGTCACCTTCCCGAACCGGTCCTCCAGGACGTGCGGCTCCTCCAGCCCGGTGGCGCCCTTCGCGAGCGCGTGCCGGTAGGCGTGCTCGACGTCGGGCACCTCGATCGCGAGGTCCACCACGCCGTCGCCGTGCTCGGCGATGTGCTGCCCGATCTCGGTGCCGGCCTTCACCGGGCCGCGGAACACGAACCGGGCGCCGCCCGACTCCAGCACGTGCACCGCCTCGTCCGGGCTGCCGTTCTCCGGGCCCCGGTAGGCGACCCTGCGCATCCCGAACGCGGTCGAGTAGTAGTGGGCGGCCTGTTTGGCGTTGCCGACGGCGAAGACGACGGCGTCCATACCCTTGACCGGAAACTCATCCATGCCACCTAATCTCGACATACGCCTGCAAGGTGCGCAAGAGCGGGCGTAATCACTGGTCAATCTGTACAGTACAAACGTGATCTGACCGGTCGCTCTGTGCAGGGTGACCACGACCACAGGAGGGTGCCGTGCCGATCGACGAACTGGACGGCCGGCTGATCGAGCTGTTCGCGGCCGAGCCCAGGGTCGGCGTCCTGGAGGCGTCCCGGCGGCTCGGGGTGGCGCGCGGCACCGTGCAGGCGCGGCTGGACCGGCTCGCGCGCGACGGCGTCATCGCCGGCCACGGCCCGGAGATCGACCCGGCCGCGCTCGGCTACGGGGTGACGGCCTTCGTGACGCTGCAGTTGCGGCAGGCGGGCGGCCACGACCCGGTGGCGGCCCGGCTCGCCCAGGTGCCCGAGGTGATCGAGGCCCACACCATCACCGGCCCCGGCGACATGCTGTGCCGCATCGTCGCCCGCAGCAACACCGACCTCCAGCGCGTCATCGACGTGATCGTGGACGTCGCCGGCGTGGAGCGCGCCTCCTCGGTGATCTCCCTCGCCACCCAGATCCCGTACCGCACCCTGCCCCTCGTCCGCGCGGTCTCCGGCCCCGCCCGGGCGGAGGCGCCCCGCGGACGCGCGCCCGGATAGGGGCGAACAAGCAACGACCGCCGGGCGGCATCCGCCCGGCGGTCTTCACCTCCGCAGTGTCGAGGGACGGCGGCTACGCGCCGCCGTAGGGGGTGGCGTCGAGGACCTCCACGGTCATCGATCGGCCGTTGGGGAGGTTGTAGGTGGCCTTCTCGCCGACCTTCTTGCCGTCGATGGCGGCACCGAGCGGCGACTTCGGGGAGTAGACGTCGATGGGGGCGCCGACCTCCTCGCGGGAGGCGAGCAGGAAGGTCACCTCCTCGTCGTCGCCCTCGAACGAGACCGTGACGGTCATGCCGGGCCCGACGACGCCCTCCGTGCGGGGGGCCTCGCCGACGCGGGCGTTCTCCAGGATGCCCTGGAGCTGGAGGATCCGGCCCTCGATCTTGCCCTGCTCCTCCTTGGCCGCGTGGTAGCCGCCGTTCTCGCGCAGGTCGCCCTCCTCCCGCGCCGCCTCGATCTTCTGAGCGATCTCGATGCGGCCCGGGCCCGACAGGTGGTCCAGCTCAGCCTTGAGCCGGTCGTACGCCTCCTGGGTGAGCCAGGTGACGTTGTCAGCGCGGGTCTCGGTCACGGGTACTCCTCATCCACATGGTGCGATCTCACCCGCCCCCGCGGGCGGGCGTCACATCGACATGAAGTGCGGCTGGGTGAAACCTCTAGCCTATCCGGTGTGTGCGGGTAAAGGTTCCCTGAACACGGCGTCCGCAATCCGCCAAACCGTGTTCCGTCACTCACCGGGCGTATCGGTCGGCCGGTGGCGGCAGGGTCAGACCTTGCGGCAGTCGCGGATCCTGGCCCCGGTGGCCCGCCGCGGCGTCTGCAGCGTCTCGGCCCCCTTCACACTGGACGTCCCGGGCGGGACGGACACCTCCTTCTGCGCGAGCACCGCGAAGTCGGTGTCGTAGGCGTCCACCGTGCAGCGCACGTCGTCGTCCTTCCCCTTGGCCACCGTGTAGTTGATCTCGACCGACGTGTCGGTGATGTCGTAGGTGACGGTCTGCGGGACGATCCCCGGCGTCTGCCCCGTGTGCGCCGCGAGGATGCCGAAGCCGGCCGCCATCACCGCCGCGAGGAGGCCGACGGCGGCCAGGCCGAGGCGGCTCCGCCGGGACTCGGCCGGAGCCGCTGGTTTCGACACGCTCGTCGTCATGGCGGGAATCCTCGTGCGGGGTTTCGGTGTTGTCAGGGACAATTCATTCTCGTCTGTCATGGCGCGTGCCTCGAACCGGGGGCCGCTCAACAGTCCGGAGAGGGAGACCCCCAAGTGTCCGAGGTCATCGACGGTACGTCCGGCGTCTTCGACGGCGCGGCGCTCGAACGGCCGTGCGGCGGCGACGAGCCCCTGCGTCTCATGGCGGTGCACGCGCACCCCGACGACGAGTCCAGCAAGGGCGCGGCCACGATGGCGCGCTACGTGGCCGACGGCGTCGAGGTACTCGTCGTCACCTGCACCGGCGGCGAGCGCGGCGACATCCTGAACCCCGCGATGGACCGCCCCGAGGTCAAGGCCGACATCGGCAAGGTCCGCGAGGCGGAGATGGCGCGGGCCCGCGAGATCCTCGGCGTCGACCAGCGCTGGCTCGGGTTCGTCGACTCCGGCTTCCCCGAGGGCGACCCGCTGCCGCCGCTGCCGGAGGGCTGCTTCGCACTGGAGCCGCTGGAGACCGCCGCCGAGCCGCTGGTGCGCGCGGTCCGCGAGTTCCGCCCGCACGTGATGCTCACCTACGACGAGAAGGGCGGCTACCCCCACCCCGACCACGTGAAGTGCCACGAGGTGTCGGTGGAGGCGTTCGAGGCCGCGGGCGACCCGGAGCGCTACCCGGGCACGGGCGACCCCTGGCAGCCGCTGAAGCTCTACTACCACATGACCTTCAGCAAGGACCGCATCCTCACCCTGCACGCCGCCATGGAGAAGGCCGGCCTCGAGTCGCCCTACGGCGACTGGCTGAAGCGCTTCGAGGAGGAGGGCGAGGAGCGCGCCCGGTGGGAGGTCACCACGCGGGTGCCCTGCGCCGACCACTTCGAGACCCGTGACCAGGCCCTGCTCGCCCACGCCACCCAGATCGACCCGAACGGGTTCTGGTTCGTCGTCCCGCTGGACGTCCAGCGCGAGGCATGGCCGACCGAGGACTACCATTTGGCCAGGTCCCTGGTCGACACGGAACTGCCGGAGGACGACCTGTTCGCCGGCATCCGGGAGAAGGTGTGTCTGTGATGGCTGCCGTCCACGCCCTGCCGCTGAACGCCATGCCGCTGAACGACGACACGGTCAGCCCCGGCATGCTCGGCTTCGTGGTGTTCCTGCTCCTGCTGGCCGCGACGGTCCTGCTGATCCGGTCGATGGGCAAGCAGATGAAGAAGATCCAGGCGCCCCGCGAGGCCGACCTGAGGCAGCAGGAGTGGGAGCGCGCGGAGGCGGCCAAGGCGGCGAGGGCCGGCACGGCGGCCAAGGCCTCCGACGACGACGCCTGACCCGCCCCGGCGCCGGTTGGGCGCCGCCTCCTCCGGGGAGGATCTTCGACGTGCGCGCGAACCCCGATGACTCCTACCGCGACCTCCCGTCCGCGGAGCTGCGCCGCGCCCTCGACCGCCATCTCGCCGGAACGGCCTCCGGCGAGGGGGAGGTGGAGGCCGAGGGCCTGGCCCTGCTGGAGGGGGAACGCTGGGCGGAGGCCGCCGAGACGCTGGAGGAGGCCCTGCGCCGCGCCGAGCGGGGCGGCGACCTCCACGCGGTGCTGGCGGCGCGCCACGACCTCGCCCGGGCGCTGATCGGCGGCGGCGACCTCGACCGCGCGATCGGGCTGCTCGGCCCGCTGCCGGACGAGTTCGCCGCCCTGCCGGAGCCGGACGAGCACGCCCGTGCCCGCGCGCTGGAGAGCCTCGGCGAGGCCTACCTGCGCGCGAACCGTCCCGTCGCGGCCCTGAACTTCTTCGGCCAGGCCCTGGAGATCCTGCGCAGGCTGGACGCGGTCCGCGGGCAGGCCGCGATGTTCGTCCACATCGCCGACGCCGCCCGCCTGCGCGGCGACGACGCGGCCGAGCGCGCCGCCCTCGACCGCGCCGCGGAGCTGATCCGCCCGACCTGATCCGCCCGGGCCTACACCTTGCGGTGGTCCCAGCTCACGACCCGGTCGGGCTCCATGACGATGAGGACCCGCTTGGCCAGCGCCTGCTCGATGCCCTCGGCGATGACCGGGTCGACCGGCTCGCCCATCGCCGGGACGGGCAGCCCCGCCATCCGGGAGCCGACGACCATGCCGACCTTGGACCGCGGCTCGGGGTCCTCGACGACCAGGCCCCGCCCGTAGAGGGCGACGCCGCGCAGCTCGTTGTACTCCACGCCGTCCTCGACCAGGCACGTCATGACCGGGTTGCGGCGCAGGTTGATCACTTTCTGCGAGGACTTGTACGTGGTGAAGGCGATCCTGCCCTCGTACAGCGTGTAGAACATCGTCACCAGGTGGGGCTCGCCGTCCTTGCCGACGGTCGCGACCTGCACCTTGAAGTTGGCGGCCAGGTAGGCGGCCACCTCCTCGGGCGTCATCTTGATCTTGTCGCGCTTGCTCCCGGCCAACGGGCCCTCCTCGGGTCGTCTGCATCGCGCACAGAATAACCAAGCGCTTGCCCGGCCCCTCGACCGGCACCATGGGTGCATGTCCGTTCGCGATCTCACCGTCCTCGGCTCCGCCAGCGCGGTGCCCACCCGGTCCCGCAACCACAACGGCTACCTGCTGCGCTGGGACGGGCACGGCGTCCTGTTCGACCCTGGGGAGGGCACGCAGCGGCAGATGACGCACGCCGGGCTCTCCGCGAATGACGTGACCTGGATCTGCGTGACGCACTTCCACGGCGACCACTGCCTCGGGGTGCCGGGGATCGTCCAGCGCATCGCCCGCGACGGCGTCGCGCACCCGGTGAACGCGGCGTTCCCGGCGAGCGGCAGGCCCTACTGGGAGCGGCTGCGGCACGCGGCCGCGTTCCGCGACACCGACGTCATCCGCGAGCGGCCGGTGTCCGGCGAGCGGACGGAACTCGACACCGGCGACGCCCCGTTCAGCCTGGTCGCACGGCGGCTGTCCCACCCCGTCGAGGCGTACGGGTACCGGCTGGAGGAGCCCGACGGCGTGACGATGCTGCCGGACGAGCTCGCCGCGCGCGGCGTCAGGGGGCCGCTGATCCGCCGCCTCCAGGAGGAGGGCCGCGTCACCACGCCCGCCGGCCGGACGGTCGCGCTGGCCGAGTGCAGCGTGACCAGGCCCGGGCAGAAGGTCGCGTTCGTCATGGACACCCGGCTCTGCGACGGCGTCCGCGAGCTGGCCGCCGGGGTGGACATGCTCGTCATCGAGTCCACCTTCCTGGGCGAGGACGCGGCCCTGGCCGCCGAGTACGGGCACCTCACCGCCGCCCAGGCGGGCGCGGTGGCGGCGGAGGCGGGCGTGGGGCGGCTCGTCCTGACCCACTTCTCCGAGCGCTACCCCGCCGCCGACGAGCACCGCTTCACGGACGAGGCGTCCGCCGCGTTCGGCGGCGACATCACCCTCGTCCACGATCTGGACCGGATCCCGCTGCCACCGCGCCGTCTGACCTGACGGGAAGGTGGGCAGGACCAGGGCATGGCTGACGAAGTCGATGTCGTGGTGATCGGTCTCGGCCCCGGGGGCGAGGACGCGGCGGGCAGGCTCGCCGAGGCGGGCCTGTCGGTCGTCGGCGTCGAGTCGCGGCTGGTCGGAGGGGAGTGCCCCTTCTACGCCTGCGTCCCCACCAAGATGATGGTGCGCGCCGCCGGGCTGGTCGCCGAGGCCGGGCGCGTCCCCGGCATGGCGGGCGAGGCGTCCGTCCGGCCCGACTGGGGGCCGGTGGCCGCCCGGATCCGCGACGAGGCGACCCACGGGTGGGACGACACGGCCGCCGCCGACCGCCTCACCGGCAAGGGCGTGCGGCTGGTGCGCGGCCAGGGCCGCATCACCGGCCCCCGCGAGGTGACCGTGGGCGACCAGGTCTTCGCCGCCCGGCGCGGCATCGTGCTCAACACCGGAACCTCGCCCACGGCCCCGCCCGTCGACGGCCTCGCCGGCACGCCGTACTGGACGAACCGTGAGGCCGTCCAGGCGACGGAGGTCCCCGAGTCGCTGCTGGTCCTCGGCGGCGGCGTGGTCGGCGTCGAGACGGCCCAGGTCTTCTCCCGCTTCGACTGCCGCGTCACGGTCGTCGAGGCGGCCGACCGCCTCCTCGTCAACGACGAGCCGGAGTCGGGCGCTCTGCTGCGCGAGGTCTTCGAACGCGAGGGCATCGGCGTGCGCACCGGCGTGGACGTCACCCGCGTCACCCACGACGGGTCCGAGTTCACGATGCACCTCGGCGGCGAGACGCTCATCGCCGACCGCCTCCTCGTCGCGACCGGGCGCCGCCCCAACCTCCGGGGGCTCGGCCTCGGCGCCGTCGGCCTGGACGAGAACGCCCGCCGGATCGCCGTGGACGGCCACATGCGCGCGGCCGACGGCGTGTGGGCGATCGGCGACATCACCGGCATGGGCGCGTTCACGCACGTCTCGATGTACCAGGCGGCCGTGGCGGTCCGGGACGTCCTCAGGGAGGAGGGGCCGCCCGCCGCCTACCGCGCCGTGCCGCGCGTCACCTTCACCGACCCTGAGATCGCGTCCGTCGGCCTCACCGAGGCCCAGGCCCGCGACCAGAACCTTCCGGTCCGCACGGCCGTCGTGCCGATCGCCGAGTCGACCCGCGGCTGGATCCACAAGGCCGGCAACGACGGCTTCGTCAAGCTGGTCGAGGACGTCGAGTGGGGCACCCTGGTCGGCGCCACCGCCGCGGGGCCGTCGGGCGGGGAGGTGCTCGGCCTCCTGGCCCTCGCCGTCCACACCGAGACCCCCACCGCCTCCCTCCGCGAGATGATCTACGCGTATCCCACCTTCCACCGCACCGTCGAGTCCGCCCTCGCCGATCTCGCCGCGCAGGCGCGGGGGGAGTGAGGCGGCGGCCGGATCGGGCAGGATCGGGGGCATGAACCGGCTCAAGGACGCGACCAGCCCGTACCTGCTCCAGCACGCCGGCAATCCGGTGGAGTGGTGGGAGTGGACCGGGGAGGCGTTCGCCGAGGCGCGGCGGCGCGACGTCCCCGTCCTGCTCTCCGTCGGATACGCCGCCTGCCACTGGTGCCACGTCATGGCGCACGAGTCCTTCGAGGACGGCGAGACGGCGCGGGCGATGAACGAGCTGTTCGTGAACATCAAGGTCGACCGGGAGGAGCGCCCGGACATCGACGCCGTCTACATGGAGGCGACGCAGGCCATGACGGGCCAGGGCGGCTGGCCGATGACGGTGTTCATGACCCCGGAGGGGCATCCGTTCTACTGCGGGACGTACTTCCCGCGGGCGCAGTTCCGGGCGCTGCTCCAGGCCGTCCACAAGGCGTGGACGGAGCAGCGCGACGACGTCGCCCAGCAGGGCCAGCAGGTCGTGGAGGCGCTGACCTCGCGCGGTTCGGGCCTCGCCGGGACGGAGGCGCCCGGCGACGGGGTGCTCGCGCATGCGGTGAAGGTGCTCGCGGGCTCCTACGACGCGGTGCGCGGCGGGTTCGGCGGCGCCCCGAAGTTCCCGCCGTCGATGGCGCTGGAGTTCCTGCTGCGCCACCACGCGCGCACGGGCGACGACGAGTCGCTGGCGATGGCGTCCCGCACGCTGGAGGCGATGGCCCGCGGCGGGATGTACGACCAGCTCGGCGGCGGGTTCGCGCGGTACTCGGTGGACGAGCGGTGGATCGTGCCGCACTTCGAGAAGATGCTCTACGACAACGCTCTGCTGGCCCGCGTCTACGCGCACTGGTGGCGGCTGACGGGGACGCCCTTCGCGCGGCGGGTCGCGCTGGAGACCTGCGACTGGATGCTGCGCGACCTGCGCACGGACCAGGGCGGACTCGCCTCGGCGCTGGACGCCGACAGCGAGGGCGTCGAGGGCAGGTACTACGTGTGGACGCCCGAGCAGCTGCGGGAGGTCCTCGGCGACGAGGACGGCGCGTTCGCGGAGACCCTGTTCGAGGTGACGGGGACGTTCGAGCACGGCACCTCCGTCCTCCAGCTTCTGAGCGATCCCGAGGACGTCGAGCGGTACGAGCGCGTGCGCACCGCGCTGCTCACGGCCCGCGCGCGGCGGATCCCGCCGGCGCGGGACGACAAGGTGGTGGCGGCGTGGAACGGGCTCGCCGTCGCGGCGCTGGCGGAGTGCGGCGCGCTGTTCGATCGGCCGGACCTGGTCCGGGCGGCCGAGGAGGTCGCGCGCCTGCTGGTGGAGGTCCATCTGCGGGACGGCCGGCTGGCGCGCACGTCCAAGGACGGGACGGCGGGCGCGAACACCGGCGTCCTGGAGGACTACGGCGACGTGGCCGAGGGCCTGCTCGCCCTGCACGCCGTCACCGGCGACCCGCGCCACGTGCGGCTGGCCGGTGAGCTGCTGAACACCGTCCTCGAACGGTTCGCCGACGGGTCCGGCGGCTTCTACGACACGGCCGACGACGCCGAGCGCCTGTTCCGGCGCCCGCAGGACCCGACCGACAACGCGACGCCGTCGGGGCAGTTCGCGGCGGCGGGGGCGCTGCTGTCGTTCGCCGCGCTGACCGGGTCGGACTGGCACCGGCAGGCGGCGCAGGACGCGCTGGCGCCCGCCGGGGCGCTGGCGGACAAGCACGCGCGGTTCGCGGGCTGGGGCCTCGCCGTGGCCGAGGCCCTCGCCACCGGTCCGGTCGAGATCGCGGTGATCGGCGATCCCGACGACGCGCGCACCCGCGCGCTGCACCGGACGGCCCTCATGGCGGTCGCCCCGGGCGCGGTGGTCAGCGCCGGCCCGCCGGGCGCCGAGGGCGTGCCTCTCCTGGAGGGGCGGGGCCTGGTGGACGGGGAGCCCGCGGCGTACGTCTGCCGGGGGTTCGTCTGCCGGCTGCCCGTGACGACCCAGGCCGAGCTGAACCGCGAACTGCGTGGGCAATTGGACTGAGGGTCCACTTTATGGCAACGTGACCTTGATCTCAGCTGCCCGGGCTGTTACTACTGAGTAACTGGGGCGTTCCTGACCCAACGGGGTGGAGCGGCCGAGGGTGTCATCAGGCCCCCCGGGTATCTGGACGATGGCCGACCTTCTGGGTCATAGTCGTGTCCGGTGCACGGTCAGGAGCCGGCGCAGGGCGACCATCGAGGGAGCGTGGCAGTGGGAAAGCCGAACCGCCGGGTGCTACCGACGATCATCGGCGTCTCCGTGCTGACGACGCTCGCCGCCAACACCGCCGTCCTCGTCGCGCGCGACGACGGCGCGGCGGACCCGCCGCGCGGCGAGCAGCGCGCCCGCTTCGTGGCCGCGTCCGGCAGCACCGGCCTGTCGCCCACGGCGGTCGCGCCGCTCGGCAAGCGGCTCGTCCCGCACGTCCTGGTGGCGGCGCCGACCACCCTTCCGGCCGACCTCGTCCAGAAGGTCCGCGGCGCCAAGGGCGTGAAGGGCGTCGAGGTCGTCGACGCCGTGCAGGGCATGGTCGCGGGCAAGCGCGTGGGGCTGATGGGCGTCAATCCGTCCACGTTCCGCAATTACACGCCGAAGCCGACCGCCAAGTCGGACGCGCTCTGGCGCAACGTCGCCTCCGGCGACGTCGCCATCTCCTTCACGATGGGCAGCGACGGCGGGGTCGAGCTCGGCAGTCAGGTGCCCGTCGGCGGCAAGCAGCACCAGTCGCAACTGCGGGTGGGCGCGTACGCGACGATGGGCGTCAGCGACGTCGACGCGGTCGTCTCGCACGCCACCGCGCAGGCCCTCGGACTGCCGACCGGCAACGCGATGCTGGTCAGCGTCCCGAAGACGGCGCCGAAGGCGTTCATCACGAAGCTGCGCAAGGCGCTGCCGAAGGGCGCCAAGGCCGTCGCGGTCAACCCGGAGATCGACTTCCCGAAGTCCGGGAACGTGCCGGCCGCCGACGGCCAGGTCATGACGGCCGGCCAGGTCCGGACGGTGATCAAGGCGGCCTACACCCGGCTCGGCTGGCCGTACGTGTGGGGCGGCGAGTCCGAGGCCGAGGGCGGGTACGACTGCTCCGGCCTGATGCAGTACGCGTTCGCCAGGGCGGGCATCCGGCTCCCGCGCGTCGCCGCCGACCAGGCCCGCGCCGGCTGGGTCGTCCCCTACAGCAAGGCCGAGCCGGGCGACATGCTCATCTGGGCCAACGACCCGACCGCGCCCGGCTACATCTCGCACATCGCCCTCTACCTGGGCCAGGGCAAGATGCTGGCGGCCCCGCGGACGGGCACGGTGGTGCAGATCCAGAACGTCTACACCCGCAACATGCGCGGCGCCGTCCGCGTCAGCCCGAAGAGGGCCGCCGCGCTGGCGCGCTGACCCGCCCGTCGCGGGCGCCGGTCACAGCGGGCAGCCGCGGGCCAGGAACTCCAGGTTGCGGTCGACGAGCCCGGGAAGCTCCTCGGTCGTCGCGCGCCCTTCCATCCACTGGTACATGGCCGCCTGGAGCACGCCGAGGACGGCCCAGGAGAACGTCTGCACGTCCGGGTCGTCGGGGCGCCGCCCGGTCCGGTGGCCGACGACGTCGGTCAGCATGGCGAACGTGCCCTCGCGCAGCGCCTCGAACGTGCGGGCGCGCAGCGCCGGGACCTGGGCGGTGAGCCGCAGCCGGGCGTTGACCACGTCCAGGTCGGTCTCGTACATCACGGGGAGCATCTCGCGGAGCGTGGCGCGCAGCGCCTCGATGGGGGACAGCCCGGCCGGCTGGCCCCGCATGACCTCCGCCATGATCGGGTCGTACTCGTCGGTTACGACCACGTCCTCCTTGGTGGGGAAGTAGCGGAAGAACGTGCTCGGCGAGATCTCGGCCGCCGCCGCGATCTGCTCCACGGTCGTCTCGTCGTAGCCCCGCTCGCCGAACAGGCGGAGGGCGTGGTCCTGGATCGCCCGGCGGGTCCGCAGCTTCTTGCGCTCCCGCAGCGGCATCCGGGAGAGCCGGTCCTCCAGCCGGTCGACGGCGTGCTCACGGGACGGCGTGCTCATGCCCCGATTCTCGTGCATCGGCGGAGGGGGCCGCATCCGCCCGGGCCCGGCCGGGCTGGAAGAAGAACAGGAGCAGGGCGGCCGCGACCGCGGCGGCGGCGCACGCGGCGAACACCGCGTCCATGCCGTGGACGTAGGCGCCGCGGGCCGAGGCGAGCAGGCCGGCGTCGCCCAGCCGTCCGGCGACGGCGACGGCGCCGCCGATGGAGTCGCGCGCCGCGCCCGCCGCCTCGGGCGGCAGCCCGCCGGTGGCCACGCGGTCCCGGTAGAGCGCCGACAGCAGGCTGCCGAGGCCCGCGACGCCGAGCGTCCCGGCCGTCTGGCGCAGCGTCTGGACGAGGCCGGAGCCCCGTCCGGCCCGTGCGGCGGGCAGGGCGGTGAGGACCGCGTCCATCGCCGGGACGAGGGTCAGGCCGCAGCCGAGGCCGAGGACGAGCAGCCACGGGACGGTCGCGGAGTAGGCGTCGCCCGGCCCGGTGAGCGCGCCCCACCCGAAGCCGGCCGCGAGCACGAGCAGTCCGGTGACGAGGATCGGCTTGTGCCCGGCGCGGTGCGCGACCCGGTCGGTGACGATCCCGCCGGCGAGCAGGCCGAGCAGCATCGGCGTCAGCCGCAGCCCCGTGCCGAACACGTCGTTGCCCTGGACGGCCTCCAGGTACTGCGGGAGGACGAACAGCGCCCCCGCCATCATCAGGTTCGCGGCGACGGCGGCGACCACCGCCCAGGTGAAGCGGGGGTCGCGGAACAGCGCCATGTCCATCATGGGCGCGGCGGCGCGCCGCTCCCACAGGACGAACCCGGCCAGCAGGACGGCCGCGACCGCGAACGACGCCAGCACCACCGCGTCGCCCCAGCCCCGCACCGGGGCCTCGATGACCCCGTACACGAGCGCGACGACGCCGGCCGCCGACAGCAGTGAGCCGGCGCCGTCGATCCGCGGCGCGGACGGGTCCCGCGTCTCGGGCAGCAGCAGCGCCACCGCGACGCCGCCGACGAGCACGAGCGGCACGTTGACGAGGAAGACCGACCCCCACCAGAAGTTCTCCAGGAGCCAGCCGCCGAGCAGCGGGCCGAGCGGCAGCCCGAGCGCCATCGCCGACGACCAGACCGCGACGGCGCGGGTGCGCTCCTCCGGCGGGAAGATCGCGGGCAGCATCGACATGGACAGCGGCGTCACGATCGCCGCGCCGAGTCCCATGAACGCCCGGGCCGCGACGACGCCGCCGGAGCCGTCCGCGAACGCCCCGGCGAGCGAGGCGGCGCCGAAGACGGCGAGGCCGGCCACCAGCAGCCACTTGCGGCCGAACCGGTCGCCGAGCAGCCCGGCCGGGAGCAGCAGCGCGCCGAACACCAGCAGGTAGGAGTCCACGATCCACTGCAGCGCGCTGGTGCCCGCGTGCAGCTCCTCCGACAGCGTGGTCAGCGCGACGTTGAGGATCGTCATGTCGAACCCGAGCGCCAGCATGCTCAGCGCCAGGGCGCCCAGCCCGAGCCAGCGCCGCGTGTGCCCCACGGTCATGACCGCCACCTCCGATTGACTGTCATTCTAAAATGAAAGTAACTATCAAATGGTGGTGGTTGTCAATCGGTGCGGAGGCTGGCGCATCTCCCGAGGGGGGATGTAATTTTGATTACATGAATACGAGTGAAGCGGTGGAGCAGCTCCGCGGCTGGTTCACCGGACGGCTCCCCGAGGAGTGGTTCGAGGGCGCGCCCGAGGTCGTCGTCGACCGCGAGGAGGTCGCGGTCGTCGGCACGCTGCCCCTCCCCGCCGCGGCGGCCGAGGCGGCCGGCGCCGAGCGCGCGGGCGTCGTCGCCGGGCACGTCCAGCGCTTCCGCGACGACACCCGCGACCGGCGGATCGCCATCGCCCGGGAGGCCGAGCAGCGCTTCGGCCGCAAGGTCTCCTGGGGCGTGGAGTGCGACGGCGAGCGGGAGATGTTCACCACCCTGTCGGTGCCGGTGATGACGCGGCTGCGGCAGCCCGAGCGCCGCGTCCTCGACACGCTCGTGGACGCCGGGGTCGCCCGCAGCCGCAGCGACGCGCTCGCCTGGTGCGTCCGGCTCGTCGGCAAGAACACCGACGAGTGGCTGTCGGAGCTGCGCAGCGCCCTGCAGCACGTCGAGCGCGCCCGCGCCGCGGGCCCGCAGGCCTGACCGCGAGGGCGGGCGGGGCCGGGCCGGCCATTACCCGATCCGAATGATCACTAGGTGTGATCATGGTGCCGACCTCCTCTACTGTGCCTGGGTAGCGGGCCGGACGGGGGCGGGAGGTGCACGGGATGCTGGGGCTGCGCTGCCTGGACGGGTCCGCGCTCGCGGTGGTCCCGATCGCCTCGCTCGACCGCGGCGGCACCCCGTTCGAGGTCACGCTCGAACTGTGGCGGGACGGCGACTCGTTCGGGGCGGTGGGGGAGCGGTGCGGCTACTTCCTGGCCGGGCTCGCCGCCCGGGTCGCCGCCGCACGGGCCGACGGGTCCCCGCAGGCGGCGCGCTGGCCCGACCCCGACGACCGCTTCCCCGACCCCGTCCCCGGCGACACCGCCCGCGAGCCCGAGCTGTTCGCGTTCCGCTACCGCGACCGCGGTGACGTGATCAGCACCGGCGAGCTGCGGTGCTCCCTGCGCACGTCATCGATGTGGGTCGGCCGCCAGCAGTCCGCGGCGGGACGGTGGCGGGTCGCGCGGCGCGCCGTGATCGAGGCGTGGGGCGCGGGCGGCCGCGGCGTGCGCGCCGTCCTCACGTCGGCCGAACTGGCGCGTTTTCTCTCCGACCTGCTCGCCGAGGCGGACCGGGCCAGAGCAGGCCATCCGCCCCGCCTGACGCCTCCCGCGCGTTAGCCTGGCCTCACGGGGACGGTGGGAGAAGTGTCGCCGTCGGGCCATAATTGAGCGACTTTCCGCCAGGGTCGGTCGCTCGAAGGGAAGCCCATATGCGGGTTCGGCGTACGGGAGAGCCGCGCACCAGGAGGACGCGCGGCGCGCGAAGGGACGGCGTGCGCCGGCGCCCCTCCGAGGGAGGGCGGCTGGTCTCGGCCCTCCGCCGCAGCGGCCCGTACGCGGCCGTCCGCGACGCCGTCTACCGGATGTACGAGCGGCGCGTCGAGGCCGATCTGCCCACCGACGTCACCCCCCGGCACGTCGGCGTGATCCTCGACGGCAACCGGCGTTGGGCCAGGTCGATGGGGCTGGCCGACGTCAACTCCGGGCACCAGCGCGGCGCCCAGAAGATCTCCGAGCTGCTCCAGTGGAGCGCCGAGGCGGGGGTCGAGCACGTCACGCTGTGGCTGCTGTCGACCGACAACCTCAACCGGCCCGCCGACCAGCTCGAACCGCTGCTGGCGATCATCGAGAACACCGTCCGCAAGCTCGCCGCCGACGGCTGGCACGTCAAGCCCGTCGGCGCCCTCGACCTGCTGCCCGATAAGACGGCCCGCGTCCTGAAAGATGCGGGAGAGGCCACATCGAGCGCACCCGGCCTGATTGTGAACGTCGCGGTTGGGTATGGAGGTAGGCGTGAGATCGCTGATGCGGTGCGCTCTCTGCTCATCGAGCAGGCGAGTCGTGGCACCAGCATCGAGGAACTCGCCGAGGTCCTCGACGTGGAGCACATCGCGGAGCATCTCTACACGCGCGGCCAGCCGGATCCGGACCTGGTCATCCGCACCTCGGGGGAGCAGCGTCTCTCCGGTTTCATGCTCTGGCAGAGCGCCCACTCGGAGTTCTACTTCTGCGAGGTCCATTGGCCGGACTTCCGCAAGGTGGACTTCCTGCGGGCCATCCGCTCCTATGCCGCGCGGCACCGGCGCTACGGTACCTGACCGTCCACTGAGGACCACCGCCCCTGCGCGGGCGGACCTGCGCGCCACCGGCAGTTCCCCCATATCCAGGGAGATCGAGTGGCCACAACCTCCGCGCGCCGTCCCGGCACGTCCGCCGGGATCCCGTCCGGGACCTCTGTTCCGGAGACCTCTGGAGACCGCGGGGGCGCCGCTCCCGGCAGGGAACCGGACCGGCGCACGTACGTCCTCGACACCAGCGTGCTGCTCGCCGATCCGGGAGCGATGACGCGGTTCGCCGAGCACGAGGTCGTACTCCCCATCGTCGTCATCTCCGAACTGGAGGCCAAGCGGCACCACCCCGAGCTCGGCTACTTCGCCCGGCAGGCGCTGCGCACGCTGGACGACCTGCGCCTGCGGCACGGCCGGCTGGACGAGCCCGTCTCGGTCGAGGGGGCGCTCGGCGACCAGGGCGGAACGCTCCGCGTCGAGCTGAACCACGCCGACCCGAGCGTCCTGCCGGACGGGTTCCGGCTCGGCGACAACGACACCCGGATCCTGTCGGTGGCCGCCTGGCTGGCCCGTGAGGGACGCGACGTCGTGCTGGTCTCCAAGGACCTGCCGATGCGCGTGAAGGCGTCCGCGGTGGGGCTCGCCGCCGAGGAGTACCGCGCGGAGCTGGCCGTCGTGGAGTCCGGCTGGACCGGGATGCGCGAGCTGGAGGTCACCGCCGGGGCCGTCGAGGAGCTGTACGAGTCGGGGAGCGCCGATCTGGAGGAGGCGCGGGACCTGCCCTGCCACACGGGGCTGCGGCTGCTGTCCGAGCGCGGATCGGCCCTCGGCCGCGTCCAGCCGGACAAGTCGGTGCGGCTGGTGCGCGGCGACCGCGAGGTGTTCGGGCTGCGCGGCCGGTCCGCCGAGCAGCGGATCGCGCTGGACCTGCTGATGGACGAGGACGTCGGCATCGTCTCGCTCGGCGGGCGGGCCGGCACCGGCAAGTCGGCGCTCGCCCTCTGCGCGGGGCTGGAGGCCGTGCTGGAGCGGCGGCGGCACCGCAAGGTCGTGGTGTTCCGCCCCCTGTACGCGGTCGGCGGCCAGGAGCTCGGATACCTGCCGGGCTCGGAGGGCGAGAAGATGTCGCCGTGGGCGCAGGCGGTCTACGACACCCTCTCGGCGGTGACGACGCCGGAGGTCGTGGACGAGGTGGTGGACCGTGACATGTTGGAGGTCCTGCCGCTCACCCACATCCGGGGCCGGTCGCTGCACGACGCGTTCGTGATCGTGGACGAGGCGCAGTCGCTGGAGCGCGGCGTGCTGCTCACCGTCCTGTCGCGGATCGGCGCGGGGTCGCGGGTGGTGCTGACCCACGACGTGGCGCAGCGCGACAACCTGCGCGTCGGCAGGCACGACGGCGTCGCGGCCGTGGTGGAGCGCCTGAAGGGCCACCCGCTGTTCGCGCACGTGACGCTGACCAGGTCGGAGCGCTCGCCGATCGCGGCGCTCGTGACCGACATGCTCGGCGACGTCGGGGTCTGACCCGGACGAGAGAGGACCCCGGCGGACCGGTGACGGCCGCCGGGGTCCTCGCGTCTCAGAACGCCGTGGACATTCCTACGGAGGGTGATCATTAAACCCCGCACGGTAGGAATGTGGTGAAGGTCACACTCTCTCCGATGTGAGGGGAGAACCGCAGGTCCGTCCGTGTTTTCGGTACTTGCCGGGCGGGGTTGACAATCGTCCTGTCGGCCGCATTCGTCTCGTTTTGGTTGCGAAGCAGCCCTCGGCCTGGGGCATTGTGTCTCCCCGTAAGCACCCCCAGAGCGGTGCCGGCCCGGAGCGCGCCCCCCTATCGACGCGCGCTGCGGGCGGGGCGCCGTCCCGGGTCCGAGGCCGCCGGAGCAACCGGCGGCAGTCCCGGACCGGGGTGGAAAACAGTTCGTGCGCGTGTCCATGCGCGTGCGACCGTCGGAAGGACCGCCTTGTTCGGAGACCGTTCCGGGTCCCCTAGGCGAGACGATCGACAGAGCTCCGGCCCGGCGCAGCCGCCCGGCCCCTCCCCCGAGGGGCCCGAGGCGCCGCACGAGGACGACGTGCGCGTCGCCGGCACCGGGCCCCGTGCGGGCGTCCCCGCGGGGGACACGCTCGGACTCCAGCCCCTCCAGGAGCCGCCGCGCACCGGCGTCTCCGCCGGCGGCCCCGCCGACGAGATCTCCTCCGGGCCGGGCGGACCCCGCCGGGCCGGTCGCAAGGGCGGATCCGGCGCCCGCAAGGGCGGTCCCGCCGGGCGCAAGGAGGCCTCCGGCGGGCGCAACGGCGTGCGGATCGCGGTGGTCGCCGCGGGCGCCGCCGTCCTGCTCGGCGGCGGTGCGGTCGCCGCGTTCGCGCTGACCGGCGGCTCCGGCGACGAGGGCCCCCAGACCGTCGAGCCCACCCGGCAGCTCGCCGACGCCGCCGTGCCGAAGATCGATCCGAAGGTGCTGGAGCAGCAGCGCAAGAAGCTGGCGCTGGAGCGGGCCTCCCGCGCGACGCGCCAGGACGGGGGCAAGAAGGGCCCGTCCCTGCTCCCCAAGGGCAAGCCGATCCCGACCAAGACGCCGGAGCCGAAGAAGACCGGCGGCAGCGGCGGCGGCCCGACGGGCGACCCGGTCCCCGCAGGCGAGGCGCAGGCGATCGCCAAGCGGCTGATGCCGAGCTACGGCTTCACCGGCAGCGGCCAGTTCGGCTGCCTGGTCAACCTGTGGAACAAGGAGAGCCACTGGAACGTCCACGCGTCCAACCCCTCCTCGGGCGCGTACGGAGTTCCGCAGGCCCTTCCCGGCGACAAGATGGCCAGCGCGGGACCCGACTGGCGGAACAACCCCACCACCCAGATCAAGTGGGGGCTCGGCTACATCAAGAACCGCTACGGCACGCCGTGCGGCGCGTGGTCGCACTCGCAGTCCGTCGGCTGGTACTGATCCGCCCCGGCGCGTCCCGGCCGCCCTGCGCGGCGCCTGGGACGCGCGGGGCGTCCGGGGCGGGCGCCGCCCGCCTCAGCGGCGGGCCGCGCCGGTCATCCGCAGCACGTCGAGCGCCTCGTCCAGCTGCTCGACGGTCAGTCTGCCCGCCTCGACGTGGCCGCGCTCCAGCACGACCTCGCGGATCGTCCGGCGCTCCCGGAGCGCCTGCTTGGCGACCTTCGCGGCCTCCTCGTACCCGAGGTAGCGGTTCAGCGGCGTCACGATCGACGGTGAGGACTCGGCGTACTCGCGCATCCGCTCCTCGTCGGCCTCGACGCCGTCCACGCAGCGGTCGGCCAGCAGCCGGGACGCGTTCGCCAGCAGGGTGATCGACTCCAGCACGTTGCGGGCCAGCATCGGCAGCATCACGTTCAGCTCGAAGCTGCCGGACGCGCCGCCGAACGCCACCGCCGCGTCGTTGCCGATGACCTGCGCGGCGACCTGCGCCACCGCCTCGGGGATCACCGGGTTCACCTTCCCCGGCATGATCGACGAGCCCGGCTGCAGGTCGGGCAGCCGGATCTCGGCGAGCCCGGCGCGCGGCCCCGACCCCATCCAGCGCAGATCGTTGGCGATCTTGGTGAGGCTCACCGCGATCGTGCGCAGCGCGCCGCTGGCCTCCACCAGGCCGTCGCGCGCGCCCTGCGCCTCGAAGTGGTCGCGGGCCTCGGTGAGCGGCAGTCCGGTGGCCCGGGCGAGCTCGGCGACGGTGCGGGCGGCGAAGCCCTCGGGGGTGTTGATGCCGGTGCCGACGGCCGTCCCGCCGAGCGGGAGCTCCGCCAGCCGCGGCAGCACGGCCTCCAGCCGCTCCACGCCGTGCCCGGCCTGCGCGGCGTACCCCCCGAACTCCTGCCCGAGCGTCACCGGCGTCGCGTCCATCAGGTGGGTGCGGCCGGACTTGACGACGGTCGCGAACTCCTCGGCCTTGCGGGCGAGCGCGGCCTCCAGATGCCGCAGCGCGGGGATCAGCTCGTTCACGACGGCCCCGGTGGCCGCGACGTGGATGGACGAGGGGAACACGTCGTTGGACGACTGGGAGGCGTTCACGTGGTCGTTGGGATGGACGGGGCGGCCGAGCCGCTCCTGCGCCAGCGTCGCCACGACCTCGTTGGCGTTCATGTTGGACGACGTCCCCGAGCCGGTCTGGAACACGTCGATCGGGAACTGGTCGTCCCACCGCCCGGCGGCGACCTCGCGGGCGGCCTCGGCGATGGCGCCGGCGAGGTCCTCGTCGAGGACGCCCAGCTCGGCGTTGACGACCGCCGCGGCGGCCTTGATCTGGCCGAGCGCGGCGATGTGCGCGGCCTCCAGCGTCCGTCCGGAGATCGGGAAGTTCTCCACCGCGCGCTGCGTCTGGGCCCGCCACTTGGCCGCGGCCGGAACCCGGACCTCGCCCATCGAGTCGTGCTCGACCCGGAACTCCTGCTCGCCCATGGAACGCCTCCCCGCTCGACTTCGGCGGCCGCCGCCGTCGGCCGCCGCCTGAAAGGGGCAGCCCCGTCAGTGGGTCACGCATTCCCGCGTGAGGCGCGGATCACTCCTTGTTCAGCGTGTAGTTCTGCCGCTCGCCCGGCCTGCCCGCCGGCTTCTGCCGCCCGTTCACCCAGACGTCGCACGCGGACGCGTCGTAGACGACCGCGTTGATGCGCGGCTGGTCGTACCGGCGCGCCTCGCCCATGCGCAGCGTCTCGTCGCTGAGCACCGTCATCGCGGCCCCCGGGACCGACACGAAGATCTTGCAGGAGTCGGTGCGGGCCCGGACGACGAGCGTGCTGGTCGCGGCGCCGGGCGGCGCGGCGGCCTGGGTCGTGCTCGCCGGGGTGGACGCGCCGGCGGTGGGGGAGGGGCCGGGGCTCTCCCGCATCATGCCGACGATGAGGGCGGTGGCGCCGATGCCGCAGGAGGCGACGGTCGCGCCGATGAGCCCGATCACGACCATCAGCCGGTAGCGGGGGGTCGGCGCGCGGCGCCCCGAGCGCGGGCCCGCCATGGCCCGTTCGAGCCGGTCGACCGCGCGGGCGTGGCTGAGCCGCCGGGTGGGGTTCTTCTCCAGCAGCCCGGTGATGACGGGCGCGAGCGCGCCGGCGTTCTGCGGGGCGGGGGTCGACTCGTTGGCCAGCGCCGACAGCGTCGCCATGACGTTCTCGCGCTCGAACGGCGGGCGGCCCTCCAGCGCCGCGTACAGCGTCGCGCCGAGCGACCACAGGTCGGACCGCGGGGTCGCCTTCTCCCCGGCGGCGACCTCGGGCGCCACGTACGCGGGCGACCCCATGAAGTGGCCCGTCGCGGTGAGGCTCGCCGAACCCGAGGAGAACGCGAGCCCGAAGTCGGTGAGGACGACGCGGTCGCCGTCCAGGAGCACGTTGCTCGGCTTCAGGTCGCGGTGCACGATCCCGGCCTTGTGCGCGGTGTTGAGGGCGTCCAGCAGGGCGCGGCCGATGTGCCCGACGCGCTCGGGCGGCAGCGGGCCCGAGCGCTCGATGAGCTGTTCGAGGCTGGGCGCCTCGATCATCTCCATCACGATCCAGGGACGGCCCTGCTCGATGACCACGTCGTAGACCTCGACGATGGAGTGCGTGCGCAGCTGCGCGGGCGCGCGCGCCTCCCGGAGGGTACGGCGGTAGAAGAGCACCCGGTCGTCCTCGGCGAGGTTGTCGGGGATCCGCAGTTCCTTGATCGCGACAGCGCGGTCGAGGAGCTCGTCGTGCCCCCTCCACACCGTGCCGTTGGCGCCCTGACCTATCTCCGAGACCAGCCGGTAGCGCGTCGCTAGCACGAGGCGCTCTGACTGTGACATGGCGGAAAAGATACCGGAGTGGCCAGCCGGTCATCGGGGAGACTTCATCACCAACGCGAATTTTGGCCCAATACTGTGACCTTGCGACAAGAAACCGCGGGGGACCGCCTCCCGGCGGCCCCGGGCGGGGGCCGCCGGCCGCCGCCGGAGGTCAGCGCCTGCCGATGCTGAGGACGGGTCCGGTGGTGTCGGCGAAGAAGTCCTCGCCCTTGTCGTCCACCACGATGAAGGCCGGGAAGTCCTCGACCTCGATCTTCCAGACGGCCTCCATGCCGAGCTCCGGGTACTCCAGGACCTCGACCTTCTTGATGCAGTCCTGCGCGAGCCGCGCCGCCGGGCCGCCGATCGAGCCGAGGTAGAAGCCGCCGTGCTCCTTGCAGGCGTCGGTGACCTGCTTGGACCGGTTGCCCTTGGCCAGCATGACCAGCGAGCCGCCCGCGGCCTGGAACTGCTCGACGTAGGAGTCCATCCGGCCGGCCGTGGTCGGGCCGAACGAGCCCGACGCGTAGCCCTCGGGCGTCTTGGCCGGGCCCGCGTAGTAGACGGCGTGGTCGCGCAGGTACTGCGGCATCGGCTCGCCCGCGTCCAGCCGCTCCTTGATCTTGGCGTGCGCGATGTCGCGCGCCACGACGAGCGGGCCGGTCAGCGACAGCCGCGTCCGGACCGGGTACCGGGTCAGCTCGGCGCGGATCTCCGCCATCGGGCGGTTGAGATCGATGGCGACGACGTCGTCGTCCAGGTGCTCGCCGGTGGTGTCGGGCAGGTACTGGGCGGGGTCGGTCTCCAGCCGCTCCAGGAACACGCCCTCCGCGGTGATCTTGGCGAGGGCCTGCCGGTCGGCGCTGCACGAGACGGCGATCGCGACCGGGCAGGACGCGCCGTGCCGCGGCAGCCGGATCACCCGCACGTCGTGGCAGAAGTACTTGCCGCCGAACTGCGCCCCGATCCCGAGCTTCTGCGTCAGCTCGAACACCTGGAGCTCCAGCTCCAGGTCGCGGAACCCGTGCCCGAGCGGCGAGCCCTCGGTGGGCATCGCGTCCAGGTAGTGGGCCGAGGCGTACTTGGCGGTCTTCAGCGCGTACTCGGCGGACGTGCCGCCCACGACGATCGCCAGGTGGTACGGCGGGCACGCGGCCGTGCCGAGCGAGCGGATCTTCTCCTCCAGGAAGGACATCATCCGCTTGGGGTTCAGGACGGCCTTGGTCTCCTGGAAGAGGAACGACTTGTTGGCGCTGCCGCCGCCCTTGGCCATGAACAGGAACTTGTAGGCGTCGCCGGGCGTCGCGTACAGCTCGATCTGCGCGGGCAGGTTGGAGCCGGTGTTCTTCTCGTCCCACATCGTCACGGGCGCCATCTGCGAGTAGCGCAGGTTCAGCTTCGTGTAGGCGTCGTACACCCCGCGCGAGATGTGCCTCTCGTCGTCGCCGTCCGTCAGGACGTGCTGGCCGCGCTTGCCCATGACGATCGCGGTGCCGGTGTCCTGGCACATCGGCAGGACGCCCCCGGACGCGATGCCCGCGTTCTTCAGCAGGTCCAGCGCGACGAACCGGTCGTTGGGGGACGCCTCGGGGTCGTCCAGGATCCGGCGGAGCTGCGCCAGGTGCGCCGGACGCAGCAGGTGGGCGATGTCGCGCATGGCCGTCTCGGTGAGCAGCCGCAGGGCCTCCGGCTCGACCTGCAGGAACGTCCGCCCGTTCGCTTCGAACGTCGAGACCCCGTCGGAGGTCAGGAGCCGGTAGTCGGTCTCGTCCGGGCCGAGCGGAAGCAGGTCGGTGTAGGAGAAGTCAGGCATCTCAGGCAGATCCTCGCGCGATTCCGATGGGGGCCGCCTCACAGGTTACGGGCTCGGCGGGCGCGGGCCCACGGGGGGCGACCCGGGCGCGCAGGCCCACCACGACGCCCGCGGCGACCAGGACGGCGCCCGCCAGATCGGCCGGTCCCGGCCGGTCGAGGCCGAGCGCGACGGTCGTGACCACCGCGCTGATCGGGATCAGGCCCGCGCACAGCCCGGCGCGGTCGGCCCCGAGCCGCCCGATCGCGTCGTACCAGAGCAGGAACGCGATCGTGGTGACGACGATCGACAGGTAGGCGAAGCCGGCCAGCTCGCCGGCCGTCGGGACGCGCAGCAGCGCCGTCCCGTCCGCGACCAGGCCGGCCGCCAGCAGCATCGGGACGGCCAGCGCGGCGGAGTAGGCGGAGACCCGCAGCGGTCCGAGGCGCGGCAGCAGCGGCACGGCCAGCAGCGAGAAGCCCACCTCGCCGCCGAGGGCGCCGAGCGAGAGCAGCAGCCCGCGGACGCCACCGCCCCCGAAGCCGTTCGCGAGCGCGGCCCCCGCCGCCACCACGCAGGCCGCCGCGATGATCGCCGGGGCGGGGCGGCGGCCGTCCAGCAGCGGCCCGACCACCGCCAGCACGATCGGGACCGTCGCGATCACCGTGCCGACGGTGGCCGGGCTGGTGTCCCGGGTGGCCAGCACGATGCAGACGTTGAACGCCACCAGTCCGGTCCCCGCCAGGGCCGTCAGCAGCAGCCAGTCGCGGGCGGAGGGGCGGCGGGCGGGCCCTCCGGCGAGGCGCGCCACGGCGAGCAGGACCAGCGCGGCCGCGGCGTACCGGACCGCCTGGCCGCCGAAGACGGGATAGCCGGAGATGGTCGCCGAGACGGCCGTCAGCGTGCCGACGAGGGACATCGCGGCCCCGGCCCCCGCCATGCCGCGCCTGTGGGAGGTGTTCATGGACCGAACGCTAGGGCGCGGTTGGTCCATGGGACAGAGCCAATCAATCCCCCCGAACGCGGACCAATACCCTCTCCGTGACGTCCACACCGCCCCTTGACGCTGAGAGTCATGTGACCGACCTTCATCTTTCTCTCGACCGGTCCGCCGGGCGGCTGGCCGCGCAGATCGCCGCGGGCTTCCGCGCGGCGGTGCGCTCCGGCCGGCTGACCGCCGGGACCCGGCTGCCGTCGAGCCGCGATCTGGCCCGTGACCTGGACGTCTCCCGCGGTGTCGTCGTCACCGCCTACGAGCAGCTCACCGCCGAAGGCTTCCTGATCGCCCGGCGCGGCGACGGCACCCGCATCGCGCCGCTGGCCCGCCCCGACGAGGAGATCGGGCCGCCGCCCGGGCCGCCGCCCCGCCCGGCCGAGCCACGGACGGAACCGGCCGTCCTGTACGACCTGACGCCCGGGCAGCCCGACCTCTCGGCGTTCCCCCGCGAGCGCTGGATCGCCGCCGCCCGCACCGCGCTGCGCACGCTGCCGCACGACGCGCTCGCCTACCCCGACCCGGCCGGCGTCCCGGACCTGCGGGCCGAGCTCGCGTCCTACCTCGGCCGGGTGCGCGCCGCGCACGCCGACCCCGGCCGGATCGTGATCATGAACGGGGTGGCGCAGGGCCTGTCGGGCCTGCTCGGCCAGCTGCGCTCCGACGGCCACACCGCGCTCGCCGTCGAGGACCCCACCAGCGTCCGGCAGCTGCCGATGCTGGCCGCCTCCGGGGTCCGCCTCGTCCGCGTCCCGGTGGACGAGGAGGGCCTGGACGTCGCGGCGCTCGCCCGCACCCAGGCCCGCGCCGTCCTCGTGACGCCCGCGCACCAGTACCCGACCGGCGTCGTGCTGTCCCCGGCGCGGCGCGCCGCGCTGATCGCCTGGGCGCGCGACGCGGACGGCGTCGTCCTGGAGGACGACTACGACGCCGAGTTCCGCTACGACCGCGACCCCGTCGGCTGCCTCCAGGGCGTCGACCCCGACCGGGTCGTCCTCCTCGGCTCGGTCAGCAAGTCGCTCGCCCCCGCCCTGCGCCTCGGCTGGGCCCTCGCGCCGCCGTTCCTCGCCGAGGGCCTGCGGGAGCACCGCACCAACACCGACCTCGGCGCGCCCGTCCTGGAGCAGTACGCGCTGACCGAGTTCCTGCGCGGCGGCGGCTACGACCGGCATCTGCGCACCATGCGGAGGCGGTACCGGGCCCGGCGGGACGCCCTCGCCGGCGCGCTCGCCGAGAACCTGCCCGGCGCCAGGGTTCACGGCGTCTCAGCGGGCATCCACCTCTACGTGGAACTGCCGGGCGGGTGCGACGAGGACCGAGTCGTGGAGCACGCGGCGCGGGCCGGGGTGTCGGTCGCGGGCGCCCGCGCCATGTGGTCGCCCCGCCGCGCCGAGGAGGCGCCCCCCGCGCTCGTCCTGGGCTACGCGGGCCTCCCGGAGCCGCGCCTGGTCAAAGCCGCGCAACTGCTGGGTCAAGCGGTTGCTCACGGTGATGGAGGGTAAGAACAGCATCCCCGGTGTAGGAGGTATGCATGAGTCTGGAAGAGGCCGCGCGGCAGTTGAAGATGGCCGGCCACGACGCGCAGGTGGCCTTCGACTGTGTCGGTCTGGGCGACCTCGAACGGGCGCAGGAGCACGCCGTGACGCTCCGGGCCGCGGCCGACGCCGCCGAAGTGGCGCTCAGCCAAGCCCTGAAGGACATGTCTCCCGAGGAGGCCCAGACGGAAGGCGAGCGCGCCGTCACGGCCCTGGCCGAAGACGCGTGAGCAGTGCCTTCCCAGGGGGGCGCCCCTGGAACCCCCGGTGCGGCTGGTCGTACCCGCTACCGGAGCGACACGTCATGAACCCGCACGGGCACGGGAGCCCGGATCGTGGCGTGAGGATCGCCCGGCTCGCAACGGGGGTTCCAGGGGGTCGCCCACCTGGGAAGACACAGCGAAGCCCTTCGCGGTGGCGAAGACGACCAGGATCAGGGCCGTGGGGACGATGAACGCGATGCGCAGGCCGTGGTCGGCGCTGAGCGGGGCGATGGCCCCGACCACGGCGGCGCCGAGGACGAAGCCGACGTAGTTGAAGATGTTGACCCGGGCGACGGCGACGCCGAGACCGGTCGGGTCGACGCGTCCGGCGGCGGAGAAGGACACCGGGGCGATCACGCTCAGGCCGAGCCCGGCGACCGCGAACGCGGCGATGGCGACGGCCGCGTTGGGCGCGGCGACCACGCCGGCCATGCCGAGGACGCCGACCAGGCCGCCGATCCGCACCACCCTGACGGCCCCCGAGCGGCGGACGGCGAGGTCGGCGACGGCGCGGCTGACGACCATGGTGACCTGGTAGGCGACGTAGCCGAGCGGGGCGACCCAGTCGCTCGCGGACAGCTCGTCGTCCAGGTACTTGGCGCCGTAGCTGGAGATCGCCGAGTCGGCCAGGTAGGCGACGGCCATCGCGGCGCCCACGACCAGGATCGGGCGCCACGGGACGCTGCGCCCGGCGGCCTTCAGCTCCTCGGCGGTGGGGCCGTCCCCCTCCTCGGCGCGGTGGTAGAGGCGGCCGCCGGTGGCGAGCGAGGCGGCCACGCCGACGGCGGCGGCGATGGCGAAGCCGGTGAACAGCGACAGGTCCAGCCTGTTGGCGAGGGACGCCCACAGGCCGCCGAGGATCCCCGCGACGCTCCACACCGCGTAGAACCCGGTGATCAGGCTGATCCCGTACCGGCGCTCGATGGCGATCGCCTGGGCGTTCATCGAGGCGTCCACCGCGCCGACGAACAGGCCGAAGGCGGCGACGGTCACGTAGAGGGCGGGGTCGTTGTCGCCGGTGAGGCCGATCAGGGCGATCGTGACGGCCACGGCGGGCTGGGAGACGCGCAGCACCGGGGCGCTGCCGAGCCGCTGGAACAGCGCGCCGGATGCGACGCTCCCCACGCCCGCGACCAGCGGCACCATGAGCAGCACCAGCGACAGCGTGGCGTCGCTGAGGTGGTGCGACTCCTGCATCTTCGGCACCTGCGTCACCAGCGAGGCGAAGCAGAGCCCCTGGACGGCGAACGCCGTGTACGCGGCGAACCGGGCCCGGCGGTCCCGGGCGGTGGTGCCCTCGCTCATGCGCCCCGACCTCTCTGGCTGCGCACCGTGAACGGACGCAATGTGAAGAAGATTCGCGTCAGCGTAGGGACAGGGGACGCCCCAGGTCAATGGGCGGGGACCGTCAGCCGATGAGGCGCCTGCGCATCCCCCGCACGGCGATGATCCACATCAGCGCGGCGAACACCACCAGCGCGCCGAGGTGGCCGAGGTCGGCGAGCGGGTGCAGGCCGAACACCGCGTCCCTGACCAGCTGCACGCAGTGGTACAGCGGGTTGAGGTGGGAGACCTTCTGCGCCCAGCCGGGCAGCGCGTCGATGGGGAAGAACGTCCCGGCGATCAGGAACAGCGGCGTCACCACACCGGTGATCACGTAGTCGAACGAGTTGATCGACGGCACCACCGACGACGTCCACATGCCGAAGAGGCCGAAGCCGAGCGCGGTGAAGAACGTCACGAACGGCACCAGCAGCATCCCGGGGGACGGGTCGAGGCCGAAGAACAGCGCCACGACGAGCGGGGTGCACGAGTACACCGCCGACTTGGCCGCGATCCACAGCGCCTCGCCCGTCACGAGCTCGTGCACGTCCACGGGCGCGGCGAGCATCGCGTCGTAGGTGTGCTGGAACACCCGCCTGATGTAGCCGTTGAACATCCCCGGGAACACCGAGGTGAACAGCGCCGCGGTCCCGACGACGCCGGTCGCGACGAAGTCCAGGTACCGGTAGTCGCCGATCACCGCGACCATCGAGCCGAACCCGTAGCCGAAGGCCAGCAGGAAGAACGTCGGTTCCACCATCGAGGCGAACGACTGCGACTTCCAGTACCGCTTGTAGAGGGCCAGCTCGTGGCGCCAGATCCCCCGGACCGGCGCCGCCTCGAACCGCCGCAGACGCGGCGCCCGCTCCGCCGTCGCCGCTTCCGCCTGGACGGTCACTCCACACGCTCCCCGGTCAGCACCACGAACACGTCTTCGAGGTTGGAGGCCCGGCGGACGCCGTCCGGGCCGAGTTCGTCCTCCAGGGAGGGCGCGATGGTCTCGGCCTTCAGCACCGACACCGAGGGGCCGGTGCGGCGCGTCGGCAGCCCGGCCGCCCGCGCGACCCGCTCCACCTCCGTCAGCCGGTCCGGCGGCCCGTAGTGCTCGACGACCCGCTCGCCCGCGTACTCGGCCACCAGCGCCGACGGCGTGCCCCGCGCGATGACCCTGCCGTGCGACATCAGCGCGCACTCGTCGGCGAGGCGCTCGGCCTCCTCGATGTAGTGCGTCGACATCAGCACGGTCGTGCCGCCGGCGCGCAGCCCGTCGATCAGGCCCCACAGCTCGGCCCGCACCTGCGGGTCGAGGCCCACGGTCGGCTCGTCCAGCAGGACGAGTGCGGGGCGGTGCACGAGCCCGCGGGCGATCAGCAGCCGCCGCCGCATTCCCCCGGACAGGCCGTCCACCCTGGTCAGCTGCCGCTCGGTGAGGTGCGCGATCGCCAGCGCGGCGTCCACCGCCTCGCGCCGCGCCTTGCGCGGCACCCGGTACAGGTGCGCGAACACCTCCAGGTTCTCGCGCGCGGTGAGCTCCTCGTCGAGGTTGTCCTGCTGGGGGACGACGCCCATCGCCGCCCGCGCGCGCTTGGACTCCCGGGGCACGTCGAAGCCGAGCACGCGGATCGTGCCCTCGTCGGCGACCGCCTGCGCGGTCAGCATCTTCATCGTGGTCGACTTGCCGGCGCCGTTCGGGCCCAGCAGCCCCAGGCAGATGCCGGAGGGGACGTCGAGGTCGAGCCCGTCCACGGCGGTGAAGCCGCCGAACCGCTTCACGACGCCGCGGAGGCTGATCGCCGCCGTGCCGGTGCCCTCGTGGGCAGGCGCGATCTCGGCACGATGCAAGGTCATACCCCTCACACTAGGTAAGGGAGGGACGAATCCCCACCCGTTTTCCCGCGGGGCCGTCCCCGCCGGGGGATACCCTCTTCCCTGTGGACCTCCCCCATCGCCCGGCGGCCGAGAAGGTCACCAACGTGCGCGACCTGCGCGCGTCCGACGCCGACCGGGAACGCGTCGCCGCCGTCCTGGGCGAGGCCCTCGCGGACGGGCGGCTCACCATCGAGGAGCACTCCGAGCGCGTTTCCCGCGCCTACGCCGCCCGCACCCTGGGCGAGCTGACGGGGCTCACCGGCGACCTCAGCCCCGAGGAGGCGCAGCCCATCCTCGTGGACGACCGCCCGGTCTCGGTCTTCTTCGGCCGCACCCGGCGGGACGGGCGCTGGGTCGTCCCGGTCAAGCTCCCGCTCCTGGCCCTGTTCGGGACGGTCGAGCTCGACCTGCGCGAGGCCGTCCTCCAGCGCCGGCACATCGTCGTCGACTCGCTGGTGCTCGGCGGCCGCATCCGGCTGCTGGTCCCCGAGGGCGTCCGCGTGGACGTCACGGGGCGCACCATCCTCAGCACCCGCGACCTGCGGGCCCGTCCCGCGGCCGAGGGCCCGACCATCGAGGTGGGAGGCACGCTGATCTTCGGGTCGGTGCGGGCGCGGGCCCCGAAGCCCTCGCTGCGCAGCCGCGTCCGCAACCGCCTCACCCGCGGCCGGTAGGCCCGCGGGGCCCGCCGCCCTACACCGCCGTGTCGAAGTTGATCGCGCTGTAGGCGCGCAGCTTGCTCAGCTGGTGCTCGCTGGAGATCGTCCGGATGGTGCCGCTGCGCGACCGCATGACCAGCGAGTGCGTGACCGCCGTGCCCTTGCTGTAGCGGACGCCGTCGACCAGCTCGCCGTCGGTGATGCCGGTCGCGGCGAAGAACACGTCGTCGGAGGTCACCAGGTCGTCGGTGGTGAGCACCCGGCCCGGCTCGTGCCCCGCGTCGGCGGCCTTCCGCCGCTCCTCGTCGTCCTGCGGCCACAGCCGGCCCTGGATCACCCCGCCGAGCGCCTTGATCGCGCACGCGGCGATGATGCCCTCCGGGGTGCCGCCGATGCCGAGCAGCAGGTCGACGCCGGTGCCCGGCCGGGACGCCATGATCGCGCCGGCCACGTCGCCGTCCAGGATGAACTTGATCCGCGCCCCGGCCTCCCGGACCTCCTTGACGATGCCCTCGTGCCGCGGCCGGTCCAGGATGCACACCGTCACGTCGTGCGGCGAAGAGCCCTTGGCGCGGGCGATCGCGCGGATGTTGTCGGCGATCGGGCGCTCGATGTCGACGACGTCGGCCGCCTCCGGGCCGGTCACCAGCTTCTCCATGTAGAACACCGCCGACGGGTCGAACATCGACCCGCGCGGCGCCACCGACAGCACCGCGATCGCGTTGTTCATGCCGAGCGCGGTCAGCCGGGTGCCGTCCACCGGGTCGACGGCGACGTCGCACTCGGCGCCGGAGCCGTCCCCGACCTCCTCGCCGTTGTACAGCATGGGCGCGTTGTCCTTCTCGCCCTCGCCGATCACGACGACGCCCCGCATGGACACGGTGTTGATCAGCTGGCGCATCGCGTTCACGGCGGCCCCGTCGGCGCCGTTCTTGTCCCCCCGGCCGACCCAGCGCGCCGCGGCCATGGCGGCGGCCTCGGTCACCCGGACCAGCTCCATCGCGAGGTTGCGGTCCGGAGCCGACGGCTCGGTGGTGAGGGGGGAGGAAACGGTGGTCTCTTCGGACATGGCGGGGCAGCCCCTTCGGTCGGTGGTGCCTCGGATTCTCCGTGGACCGGATGGCAGGCCACAAATTGGACCAGACCAGCCGGGCCGCGGGCCTTCCGGGCACGGGGTCGATCAGGTGTCCTGGCGCGGGCGGAACGAGCACCGGAAACCACCACGGCACGGACAAGGGATCGTTTCCCCCTGGGAGAGGGCGTAATCTCAGGCGTCATGAGCAGCGACATCGACGTCCCGTCCGGCGGGGTGACCCAGAACGGGGGCGCGCGGCCCGCGGACGGCCCCGCGCGGACCTCCGACCGCGGGGCCGCCACCCGCGGCGCCCTGCTGGCCGCGGCCAGAGACGTCTTCTGCCAGTCCGGCTTCGCCCAGGCCGCGGTGACCGACATCGTCGCCAAGGCCGGCGCCAGCGTGGGGAGCCTCTACCACCACTTCAACGGCAAGGCGGACCTCTACCTGACGCTGTTCGAGGACTTCCAGGGACGCCAGCAGGAGCGCACCCGCGAGGCGATCAGCGCCGTCCGCGAGGCCGGCGAGAAGGACCCCATGCGGCAGTTCATCGCCGGCGCGGGCGCCTACCTCAACGGCTGCCTGGACGAGCGGGACGTCGCCCGGCTGTTCATCTCCGGCGACGGGCCTCCCGGGTTCGACCGGGTCATGCGCCAGCGCCTGAACAAGTGGGCCCGCCGCAACGCCGCCCTGTTCCACACCGCCGACGGCGGTGTGGACGAGGCCCTGGTCACGGTGCTGACGGGCGCGATGGCGGGCGCGGTCTCGGAGATCTCGCTGCTGGACGACGAGGACGCCGCCCGCCGCCTGGCCGACAAGATCATGGTCATCGTCGGCACGATCCGCAACCCCGGTACGGAGCAGCGCTGAGGGTGGGGGATCCTGGAGGGGTGACCGACAAGACCCCATCCTCCGCCCCGGAAACCGAGCAGGCGGGACCCGCGCCGGACGCGCCCGCCGGCGGGCCCGAGACGGACGCCGCGCGGGGACGGCCCGTGGTCGAGGTGAGCCCCGGCGTGTACAAGCGGCTGACCACGGGGCTCGGCGGCTTCGCCATGGCGATGGGCGCCTGCCTGCTGCTCGTGCTGGCGATCTACGTCGTCACGCCGCGCAGCGACGAGGAGGTCCTGCCGACCGTCGACTACAGCTCGCAGCTGTGGGCGATGCGCAACGACGCGCCCTACACCGTCCACGCGCCCGAGGGGCTGCCCCCCACCTGGCGTCCCAACAGCTCGCGGGTGAACGGCCTGGACGCCGACGGCAAGGGCCCCGTCGCCTGGCACCTGGGGTTCGTGACGCCCAGCGACGAGTACGCGGCGCTGGAGCAGAGCAACGAGAAGGCCTCGCAGTACGTCCCGCGCATGGCCAACAGCAGCCGGCCGGTCGGGACGCAGCAGGTGAACGGCGTCACCTGGACCCAGTACTACCGCAAGGACAAGAAGGCCAACTCCCTCGCCCGGACGCTTCCGGACGGGGTCAGCATCGTGGTCACCGGCACCGCCTCCTACGCGGAGCTGGCCGTCCTGGCCGGGTCGCTCAAGGAGCAGTCGAAGAACGGCGGCCCGACCCCTTCGGCGACGGCCACGCCGGCCTCCTGAGCCTCGGCGCGGGCCGCGCGCCGCCTCAGAACGGGGCGGCCGCGTCGCCGCCGTCCGGCCGTTCGAGCGCCGCGGCCAGCCGGGCGCGGGCGCCCTCCAGCCACTCCTCGCAGACGGCGGCGAGCCTCTCGCCCCGCTCCCACAGGCCGAGCGACTCCTCCAGCGTCAGGCCGCCCGCCTCCAGCCGCTTGACGACGTCGGCCAGCTCGTCCCGCGCCTGCTCGTACGACGGCTTCTCGGCCGTCCCGTTCTCGTCAGCCACCGGCCCACCCTCTCATCCCCCGGGGGACGTCCCGTTCCCCGGGCGGCGACTCGCGGTTCATTCCCGGCCGGTCACGCTCACGCCGAGGCGCCCGTCGGCGAGCCGCACGTGCAGGCGCTCGCCGTCCTTGACCGACGCCGACTCCCGCACCACCGACGCGTCCTCCCGCTGGACGATCGCGTAGCCGCGCTCCAGCGTCGCGGCGGGGGAGAGGGCGACCAGCCGGGCGCGGGTGTGCCCGAGCTCGTCCCCGGCCCGGTCCAGCGCCGCCGACAGGCACCGGCGCGCCCGATCGCGCAGCGCCGCGACCTGCTCGGACTGCCGCTCGATCTCCCGCACCGGGTCGGCCAGCGCGGGCCGCGAGCGCACCGAGCGCAGCCACGCCAGCTCGCGCTCCACCGCGCCGGACAGGCACCGCCGCCCGCGGTCGCGCAGCTGCCGGACGAGCTGGAGCTGCTCGCGCACGTCGGGCACGGCCTTCTTCGCGGCGTCGGTCGGGGTGGAGGCCCGGACGTCGGCGACCAGGTCCAGGAGCGGGCTGTCCTGCTCGTGCCCGATCGCGCTGACGACCGGCGTGCGGGCGGCGTGGACCGCGCGGACGAGGGCCTCGTCGGAGAACGGCAGCAGGTCCTCCATCGCGCCGCCGCCGCGCGCGATGATGATCACGTCGATCTCGGGATCGGCGTCCAGCGCGCGCAGCGCCTCCATCACCTCGCCGACCGCGTACGAGCCCTGCACCGCGGTGTTCTCCACCCGGAACGCCACCGCCGGCCACCGCCGCCGCGCGTTCTCCAGGACGTCGTGCTCGGCGTCGGAGTCGCGCCCGCAGATCAGCCCGATCCGGCCGGGCAGGAAGGGCAGCGGGCGCTTGCGCTCGGGCCGGAACAGCCCCTCGGAGGCCAGCACCCGCTTGAGCCGCTCCAGCCGGGCCAGCAGCTCGCCGACGCCGACCGGCCTGATCTCCAGCACGCTGAGCGAGAACGTCCCGCGGTTGATCCAGAAGTCGGGCTTGGCGTGCACGACGACGCGGGCCCCGTCGGTGACCGCGGGCCCGGCGGCCTCGAACACCGCGCGCGGGCCGACCACCCGCACCGACATGTTCGCCACCGGGTCGCGCAGCGTCATGTAGACCGTGCCGCCGCGGGCGTTGAGGTCGGTGATCTGCCCCTCCACCCAGATGCGGCCGAGCCTGCCGATCCACCCGCTCACCGCCTGAAGGACGGTGCGAACCGGAACCGGGGATTCGGCCGTGGTCTCCATCGCCATGCAGGCAGCCTACGGCGCGGTCCACGCCCCCCGGGCCGCGCGCCGCCGGTCCCGGCAGAATCCGTTTGACTGCTCCCCTCCCCGAGGGAGGGGAGCTCCTAGGAGACCCTTCCCACCGTGGGATGCGCGGGGATTCACGGCTCAGGCCGCCTCCCGCCCCGGTGGGACGGGAGGTCTTGCGCCATCGGCACCGTCCGGGTCCAGACCCGCCCGGACCAGCATCACCCGTGCGGAGTTCTTGTCCCTGGGGCGGGAGACTCCGCAGGCTGTGCAGGTGTACACGCGTTCGGACAACGGCAGACGGTGCTTGGCTCTCGCACCGCAGTCGCCGCAGTCCATCGTTGTATGCGCCGGCTCCACCAGCCGAACGTTCCGGCCGTGCTTGCGGCCCATCTCGATCAGCGCCGCCTTGGCTTGGCCGATCGCGGCGTCGGCCGCCTTGCGCGCCATACTGCTCCTGGCCAGGAACCTGGGGCGGAAGTCCTCCATCGCGACCGCGTCGAAATCGCGCGCCACCTGCTTGGCCCATTTGCGGGCATCGTCGGCCCGCTGCCGAGCGACCTTCTTCGCGGCCTTGGCCGCCTGCTTCTGCGCCCTGCGGTATCCCTTGGACTGCCCGACGCCCTTGGGGGCACGGCGGCGCGCCATCTGCCGCTGGTAGCGCGCCAGCTTGTCGGCGGCCTTCCTTCCGTGCTCGGCATGCGGCAGGTCGTGCTCATCGGACGTCGTGGTGGCGATCTCTCTCACACCCCAGTCGACACCGATCGCCCGGCCCGTGCTGGGCAAAGGCCATGTCTGCGCCGGAACGACGAAGGAGCAGTACCAGTGCCCGAGACTGTCACGGCGGATCCGCGCGGAGGACGGATCCGCGGGCAGATCCCGCGACCACACCACCCCCACGACGATGCCGCCCGCCAGCCGCAACTGCCCGTCCTTGAGGCGGAAACCGCGCCGGGTGTAGTTGAGCGTCGGCGCGGCCAGACCCCGCTTCTTGAACCGGGGCATCCCCGCCCGCCGCTTCATCGGCATCCGGTTCCTGATGTCGGCCAAGGCCTTGGCGCGGGAAGCGGCGAAGTCCCGGACGGTCTGCTGCTGCGGCACTGAGGCCCCCGCACCCAACCAGCCCTGCTCGGTGCGCCAGCCGGTCAGCATCCGGTCCAGCCTCGCCGCACCGCATGGCTCACCCGCTGCATGTGCGGCCCTGGAGGAGGCGACGCACTGGTTCCAAACCCACCGGCACCGGTCCCACTCGGCCAATAACGCACGTTCAGCGGCTGGGGACAGCCGCAGGCGGTAGGTGTACCGAGCTTTCCCGGCCCCAGCGTCTTCGCTGTCCGGAGTTGTCACGCCACGAACCGTACATAGAACTGGTGTTCCCATGGGCGGGTTCGACGGCCTTCCTCGCGCCGTATATCTCCACCGCGTTCACGGCCGGCCTTCATCGTCTGCGCGAGATCGATCCCATCGCCACCTGAGAGGCGGCATCCTCCAGAATCCGTGTGACCGAAGAGACATGCCGCCGAGCGCACGATCTTAGCCAAGCTAACTTAGACTGACTAAGTAATTTCGAGGAGAAACCGTGACCGCATCCGAACGCGAGCTCGCCGAGCAGCTCAACCGGCGCCTGCGCCACGTGGTGCTGATGCTCCGTCAGGTCAGCGCCGACCAGCCGATCACCAGCCAGCAGCTGTCCGTGCTCGGCTCCCTGGAGCACGGGCCGCGGCGGATGACCGAGCTGGCCGCCGAGCACGGCGTCCGGCTGCCGACCATGACGGCGCAGATCAACCGGCTCGAACGCGACGGGCTCGTCGCGCGCGGCCGGAGCGGCGCCGACGCCCGCGTCGTCACCGCCCGGCTCACCGGGGCGGGACGCGACCGGCTGGCCGCCGGGCGCGAGCGCCGGATCGGCTTCCTCGCCGAGCGGTTCGCGGAGCTGACGGACGAGGAGCGCGCGGCGGTCGCCGCGGCGCTGCCCGCCCTCGACAAGCTCTTCGGCGCACCCTGAACCAGCACACGGAGGTACCCATGCACGCGAAGCCCTCGGCGACCCCGAAGGGCGGCGGCATCCTCAGGCAGCCGACGTCGGTGTGGGCGACCGCCTTCGCCGCGGTCGTCGCCTTCATGGGCATCGGCCTCGTCGACCCGATCCTGCCCGCGATCGCGAAGAACCTGGACGCCTCGGCGAGCCAGGTGTCCCTGCTGTTCACCAGCTACTTCCTGATCACCGCGGTGGCGATGCTGGTCACCGGCTGGGTGTCCAGCAGGATCGGCGGGAAGAGGACGCTGCTCATCGGCCTCGCGCTCGTCGTGGCGTTCGCCGCCCTCGCCGGGACGTCCGGGACCGTCGGGCAGCTCGTCGGCTTCCGCGCCGGCTGGGGCCTCGGCAACGCCCTGTTCGTCGCCACGGCGCTCGCCGTCATCGTGGGCGCGGCCTCGGGCGGGGCCGAGTCGGCGATCATCCTGTACGAGGCGGCGCTCGGCATCGGCATCTCTCTCGGCCCGCTCGCCGGCGCCCTGCTCGGCGACATGAACTGGCGGTTCCCCTTCTTCGGCACCGCCGCGCTCATGGCGGTCGGCTTCCTCCTGATCGTCACGCTGCTCAGGCCCACGCCGAAGCCCGCCGAGAAGACCCGCCTGAGCGCGCCGATCCGGGCCCTCGCGCACGGCGGCCTGTCCACCACCGCGTTCACCGCGCTGTTCTACAACTACGCGTTCTTCACCGTCCTGGCCTTCACCCCGTTCGTCCTCGGGATGAGCGCGCACGGCATCGGCCTGGTGTTCTTCGGCTGGGGCGTGATGGTCGCGCTGGCGTCGGTGTTCGGCGCGCCCATGCTGCAGCGGCGCGTCGGGACCGTCCGGGTCATGCACCTCGCGCTGGCGCTGCTGATCGTGTTCCAGCTCGGGCTGGCGTTCCTCGGGCACGACGGGATCATCGTCTGCACCGTCCTGTCCGGCATCCCGATCGGGCTGAACAACACCGCGTTCACCGAGGCCGCCATGGAGGTCTCCGACAGCCCGCGGCCCGTCGCGTCCGCCGGGTACAACTTCGTCCGCTGGATGGGCGGCGCCCTCGCCCCGTACATCGCGACGAAGCTCGCGGAGGAGGTCGACGCGAGCCTGCCGTACCTGGTCGGCGCGGCCTGCTGCGCCGTCGCGATCGGCATCCTCGCGGTGCGCCGCCGGCACCTGGAGCCGCTGGAGCGGGTCGACGCCGACCACGCGTTCCAGGACGCCCCCGCGGCGGCCTGACCCCGCGACGACGGAAGCCCCCGGGCGCTCCCGGGGGCTTCCGTCGTGTCGTACCGCTCGGCCTGCGGCGGCTCAGGTGAGGCCGTTGAGCTTGGCGATGCGGCGCTCGTACATGCGGATGACGTCCTCACGACCGGCGTGCTTGCGCTCGTACTCGCGCAGGAGCTTCACCTGGTCGGCGGACAGGCCGCGAAGGCGGGCCCGCAGCTGCGGCAGCGTGGCGCTGTCGTAGTCGGGCACCGGCAGATCCTCGGCGATGTGCGCGGCCTCCGCCTGCGCGGCGGGCTTGGCCTCCGGCTTCGGCTCGAAGGCGGCCTCGTCGGCCTTCTTCCCGGCCTTCGCCGCCGGAGCCTTCTTCTCCGGCGCCTTGCCCTCCGGAGCCTGGGCCGCCTTGGGCTTGGCGGGCGACGCCTTGGGCTTGGGCTTGGCGGGCGCGGGCTCGGCGGCCTTCGGGCTCGGGGCGGGCTCGGCCTGCGGCGCGGGCTCCGGCTTCGGCTCGGACGGCACCGGCTTCGGCGCGGGCTCGGCCACCGGAGCGGCCCCGCCCTCGGCCTTGGCGTGGTCCCGGCCCAGCGCCCCCGGCCTGGCGGGCTTCGGCGGCGGTCCCGGACGGGCGTGCCCGGGCTTGCGGGCCGCCCCGGCGCCGGGCTTGCCGACCGAGATCTCCTCGGTGGCCGCCGACCGCGCGGCGGCCGTCCTGGTGCGGCGCGCGGGCTCGGGCGCGAGCTCGGCCTCGGGCTCCTCACCGCGGACGCGCTCGGCGACCAGCCCGACGACCTTCCCGGCCGTGTGCTGGACGTCGTCGCGCAGCCGCAGGGCCACCGGCTTCACACCGCCGCCCTCGGTGATCTCCTTGTAGTCCCGGGTCACCCGGTCGCTGAGCAGCAGAGCCCGGCCGACGCCGAACATGGCCAGCCGGACGGCGTGCAGCGGCAGATCCCGGACCTGCTCGCCCACCGTTTCGCGGACCTGCTCACTGAGGCGGCGCGGCGATTTCCTCATCGGACATTCCTCTTCCTGCCTCGTCTCCGTCCCCCCTCACTCTGCCCCATCGGTGCGACCCTGGTCACGCGGGGTGAATGGAATTCTGGCAAAGCGTGCCGTGGAGTCGGTCACAGCCCGGCTCCTCGTACGATGGAGCCATGACCTCCACCCAGCGCCGTGTCCTGCTCGCCAAGCCGCGTGGTTACTGCGCGGGCGTCGACCGGGCCGTGCAAGCGGTCGAGATCGCCCTGGAGAAGTACGGGGCCCCGATCTACGTCCGCAAGCAGATCGTCCACAACGTGCACGTCGTGAAGACGCTGGAGGAGCGTGGCGCGATCTTCGTGGACGAGACCGAGGAGGTCCCCGAGGGCTCCATCGTGGTGTTCTCCGCCCACGGCGTGGCGCCCGTCGTGCACGAGGAGGCCAGGGGCCTGTCCCTGCGCACCATCGACGCGACGTGCCCGCTGGTGACCAAGGTCCACAAGGAGGCCGTCCGGTTCGCCGCCGACGACTACGACATCCTGCTGATCGGCCACGAGGGCCACGAGGAGGTCATCGGCACCACCGGCGAGGCGCCCGACCACATCCACCTCGTCGACGGCCCCGACGACGTCGCCAACGTGACCGTCCGCGACCCCGAGAAGGTGGCGTGGCTGTCGCAGACCACGCTGTCGGTCGACGAGACCGTCGCCACCGTCGAGAAGCTCCGCGAGCGGTTCCCCAAGCTGATGGACCCCCCGTCCGACGACATCTGCTACGCCACCCAGAACCGGCAGGTCGCGGTGAAGGAGATGGCGGCGGAGGCGCAGCTCGTCATCGTGGTGGGGTCGACCAACTCCTCCAACTCCGTCCGCCTGGTCGAGGTCGCCAAGGAGCACGGCGCCGACGACGCCCACCTCGTCGACTACGCCGAGCAGATCGACCCGGCCTGGCTGGAGGGCGTCACCACGGTCGGCGTCACGAGCGGCGCGTCCGTCCCGGACGAGCTGGTCCAGGAGGTCCTCGCCTGGCTCGCCGAGCGCGGCTACGGCGAGGCCGAGGAGATCGAGTCCGTCGAGGAGAGGATGCGCTTCTCCCTGCCGAAGGAGCTCCGCAAGGACCTGCGCATCACGCCGGTCTAACCCGCGGCCCCGGAGGGCGGCCGGTCGCCGCGGGCGTGGCGGCCCTCCTTGGGCGTGCCGGGGGACTCGTCCCACCGGACGGGGTTCTCGTTCTCCTCCTTCTCGAAGAGGCGGACCCCGACCAGCTTGTCGTGCAGCTCCCGGGCGTTCGTCAGCACGCCGCGCGCCAGGCAGATCACGACCACGAGCAGCGTGCCGAAGAACAGCCACGGCGCGGTGGCCGCGAGCGCGGTGAAGACGCCCACCGTGACGCCGCGCAGCAGCGAGCCGTCGCCGAGCGTGGTGACGAGCACGACCGTGAGCGTGGCGGCGAGGAACACCAGCGGCGGGCTGACGACGAGCGTGAGCAGGTCGGCGGGACGGGTCGCGAACGCGGCGAGCGCGCAGCCGATCGCGAACCCCGCGCCGGCCAGCAGCGGCACGCCGAACCACCGCGACAGCAGCCCGCACAGCACCCCGGCGGCGAACATGACGACGATGCCGCCGCGCCCGGTGAGCGTGATCGGGCCGGCCGACTCCGAGCGCGGCGGGCCGCCGCGCCGGCGCCGCGACGGGCCCTCAGGGGAGGCCGAGGAGCCTCCCGGCGCGTCGCGTACCGTCGATGAACTCATCGCCACCTCTTCCCCGTGGGAGGCGGGCCTCCCACACGCCCCGGCCCGCTCCGCTCCCGGACGTCCCGCGGATCGCCCTGCTCGGGGACGCGCCCGCCGAGACCCGCCGCTCCCGCGGCGGGGCCGCGCCGGGAACGGTCCCTTTCTGGGAGATGGTCCTCGTCGTCGAGAAGTTCGTCGTCCGCGGTCAGTTCGGCCGCGGACAGAGCGCGGGGGCTCTCCTCGACAGGATGAGGGCTTTCCAGGCCCTCGTCCACCACCCCGAGCTCGTTCAGCTTGCGCGCGCTGACCAGAACGCGGGTCTCCAGGGACCCGACGGTCCGGTTGTAGGTCTTGACGGCGCCGGTCAGCGCCCGGCCGAGCTCGTCGACGTGCTGCCCCATCGTGCCCAGCCGCTCGTACAGCTCCTTGCCCAGCTCGAAGACCGCGCGGGCGTTGTGCGAGAGGGCGGCCTGCTGCCACGCGTAGGACGCCGTCCGCAGCATCGTGACGAGGGTCGTCGGCGTGGCGATGTGCACGCGCCGCCTCATCGCGTACTCCAGCAGGCCGGGGTCGCGGTCGAGGGCGGGCGCCAGGAAGGCCTCGCCCGGGATGAACAGCACGACGAACTCCGGCGCCGGGCTGAACGCCTGCCAGTACGACTTGGCCGACAGGCGGTCGACATGGTCGCGCAGGTGCCGCGCGTGCGCGTCGAGCCGCACCGGGTCGCCGCTCTCCGCCGCCTGGAGGTAGGCGGCCAGCGAGACCTTGGAGTCGACCACGATGCTCTTGCCGCCGGCCAGCCGCACCACCATGTCGGGACGGACCGTGCCGTCGGCGGTCACCGCGCCGGCCTGCTCGTCGAAGTCGCAGTGGTGCGCCATCCCGGCCAGCTCCACCACGCGGCGGAGCTGGAGCTCGCCCCAGCGGCCCCTGGCCTCGGGCCGCTGCAGCGCCCGCACGAGCGACTGCGTCTCCCGCCGGAGCTGGTCGGAGCTCTGCCGGACGAAGTCGACCTGCTTGGCCAGCATGGCGTGCGACTCGCGCCGGCCCGTCTCCACCTCGCGGAGCTGCTCCTCCACCTTGGCGAGCGTCTCCCTGAGCGGCGCCACCAGGTGCTCGACGGCCTGCTGCCGCCGCTGCAGGTCACCGGCCGCCTCGGCGCCCGCCGCCTTGAACCGCGCGTCCGCCAGCTCCAGGAACCGCTGGTTGCTGGCGTCCAGGGCCTTGGCCGACAGGTTCTCGAAGTGCTCGGCCATCCGCCCCTCGGCGTAGGCGAGCTTCTCCTCGGCCGCGCGCGCCCGCGCGATCAGCGCCCCCTGCCGGCTCGTCGCGAGCGCGTACCCGGCGACGGCGCCGAAGACGGCGCCGACGAGGAGTCCGGCGAACAGCGCGAGGTCCATCCGCTCATCGTGACAGCGCGCCCGCGATCGGCGACCGCGACGCGCCGGGAGCCCCCGCGTCACCGGACATTTGGCCCAGTGTTCACCGGGGGGAGGCCCCACGGAGGTTCCGGGCAGCCCGAGGGGTCCGCGAGCGCCCATAAACTTGACGGCCGTGAGCCTCTCCATCGGAATCGTCGGGCTGCCCAACGTCGGCAAGTCGACGCTCTTCAACGCGCTGACCAAGAACGACGCGCTGGCCGCCAACTACCCGTTCGCGACCATCGACCCCAACGTCGGCGTGGTCGGGGTGCCCGACCCGCGGCTGACCGTCCTCGCCGAGCTGTTCGGCTCGCAGAAGGTCATCCCGGCGACGATGGAGTTCGTCGACATCGCGGGCATCGTCAAGGGCGCCTCGGAAGGGCAGGGGCTCGGCAACAAGTTCCTCGCCAACATCCGGGAGACGAACGCGATCTGCCAGGTCATCCGGGCGTTCGAGGACCCGGACGTCACGCACGTGGACGGCGACGTCGCCCCGTCCCGCGACATCGAGACGATCAACACCGAGCTGATCCTGGCCGACCTCCAGACGATCGAGAAGGCGCTGCCGCGCCTCGACAAGGAGGCCCGGACCAAGAAGGACAAGGACAAGCTCGCCGTCGTCGACGCCGTCAACGCTGCGCAGAAGCTCCTGAACGACGGCGTCACGCTGTTCGCGGGGGCCGAGCAGGCCGGGATCGACCTGGAGCTTCTGCGCGAGCTGCACCTGCTCACCGCCAAGCCGTTCCTCTACGTCTTCAACCTGGACGAGAGCGAGCTGACCGACGAGGCCCTGCGCGAGCGCCTGCGCACCCTCGTCGCCCCCGCCGAGGCGATCTTCCTGGACGCCAAGATCGAGGCGGAGCTGATCGAGCTGCCCGACGACGAGGCGCTCGAACTGCTCCAGGGCATGGGGCAGGAGGAGTCCGGCCTGTCGCAGCTCGTCCGCATCGGGTTCGCCACCCTCGGCCTCCAGACCTACCTGACGGCGGGGCCCAAGGAGTCGCGCGCCTGGACGATCCCCAAGGGCGCCACCGCGCCGGAGGCCGCGGGCGTCATCCACACCGACTTCCAGCGCGGCTTCATCAAGGCCGAGATCGTCTCCTTCGACGACCTGACCGCCGCGGGCTCGATGGCCGCCGCGCGCACCGCCGGCAAGGTGCGCATGGAGGGCAAGGACTACGTCATGCAGGACGGCGACGTCGTGGAGTTCCGCTTCAACGTCTGACCGCGCCCGGCGGGGCCGCGACCGGTGTGATTTTGGCGACACGCGGTGCCGGTGCGGCGGACGTGCCGGATGAGCTGGCCGTTTTGGTGCAAGGTGTCGCATTTTCGACTTCATGTCGGTTATTTCGGCGGGAACGGATTGCGGGCGCCGTCGCCATCCCGTGACCAAGCGACGTCGAAAGCATCCCGCTTGTCCGCTGACGAGGCTTGCGCACCGTTCGGAGCCCCAGGTAGGAGAACGTCACCGTTTGGCAATCCTCCCCGTTCCTGCTGAGGTGGATTGCATTATCCGCAACCGCGTGCCGGGGCTGTGTTTCGCTGGGATGCGCTGGAACAATTGACGCCCGTGGTTACCCTGGGCCCGAGGTGGGTTCGGAAAAGCCACCGGACATGACCAGGCAACAGGACCGCGCCGACCGGGGGCGAGGCGCGAGCGGAGGCAGGATGGCTCGCAGGTCGGCCGTGGGACGCGGCCGTGACACCGCCGTAGTCGAGGAGACCGCGGCGCCCGGCCGGGCGCTCGCGGCGTCCGCCGACCCGTGGGACCTGCCCGAGCGCGGCCGCCGGGGGTCCGGCGGCGGCTCGCGCGGCGGCGGCCGCTGGGGCGGATCCGGCGGGCGCTGGTGGGTCTGGGTCGGCCGCGCCGTGCTGTGGGCCCTCATCCTCGTCATCCTCGTCAACGGCATCCGCGCCCCGTTCGAGCGCTTCACCGCCGACGACACGCCCAGCGCGGGCGGCACCGAGTCCAAGGCCCCGAAGGGCGCCGGGTTCCCCACCAGCGCCGCGGGCGCGTTCGCCCTCCAGTTCGCCAACGTTTACCTCAACTTCGACCAGAAGACCGCGCCCGCCCGCGAGGCGCAGCTGCGGACCTTCCTGCCCGACGGCGCCGACGCCCAGTACGGCTGGAACGGCGTCGGCAAGATGCAGGTGCAGTCCGTCCAGGTCGCCGGCGTCGACGCCCGCGACGCCAGCAACGCCACCGTGATCCTCCTCGCCCGGACCGCCGACCGCTGGCTCCGCCTCGCCGTCCCCGTGTACGCCGACCGGAGCGGCTCGCTGGTCGTCTCCGCCCGCCCCGCCCTGCTGCCCCCTCCGACCAAGGCGCAGCTTCCAGGGGACGGGGTCCAGGACCGCGACACCGCGCTCGAAACCGAACTCCAGCCCTTCCTCAGCACCTTCTTCACGGAGTACGCGAACGGCAACCAGGCGGCCCTGTCCCGGTTCTCCAACGGGACGACCATCGCCGGCCTGGCCAAGACCGTCGTCTTCGTCCAGGTCAAGGAGGTCGTCGCGCCGAAGGGCCCCGGGGGCTCGCGCACCGTCACCGCGACCGTGGTGTGGCAGCCCGCCGGCGGCGGCGGCGGTGAGCTCGAGCAGAGCTACCAGCTCGCCATGGTGAAGAAGGGAACGACCTGGCTCGTCCAGGACATTCGTGGCACCACGCAACCGGACGCATCATGAGAGGCCGCGAAGTGATCAACACGCCCCCCGAACCGTCCGCCGGCCTCGGGAAATCCCGGCGCGCCGAACGGCCGCGCGAGATTCCCGGCCCGCCGTTCCCCGTGATCGGCGTGCCGCTTCTCCTCCGGCTCACCCGCGACCTCACGCGGTCCGCGCGATCCATCTGCCCGGCGATCGGGATCGGAGTGGTCTTCCACGTACCGAACATCATCGAGACCACGGCCTAGGCGATCGCCGGGGCCTCAGGCGTGGACGCCTGACCTCGGGCGGAGGTCGGCAGGCGGCACGGTGCTCGCGCAGTTAGGGGAGTAGGGGCGTGGATCTACCCACGTACACGAACATCTGGCGCATCGAGAAGCGGCTCTACAAGCTGTACGACCTGCGGCTTCCGATGCCGCTGCCGCTGGTCCAGATCGGCGTCTTCCTCGGCGTGTTCGTGCCGTGGATCGTGCTGCTCCGGGTCGTCGGGATCCCCTTCGCGTCCCCCTGGCACGTGCTCTACATCGTCCCGCCGGGCGTGCTCACCTGGCTGGCGACCCGCCCCGTCATCGAGGGCAAGCGGCTCACCGAGCTGCTGCTCTCGCAGGGCCGCTACCTCGCCGAGCCCCGCACCTGGTGCCGCCTCACCCCCATCCAGGAGCCCCGCGAGGTCGTCATCGTGGCCCGCGTCTGGCGGCGCACCGGGAGCCCCGCCCCCGCCGCCGCGATGGAACGCGCCGCGATCAAGACCCGTCGCCGCGCCCGCAGGCGCGCGGCCGAGCCGGAACCCGCCGCGGCCCCCGCCACGACCCCCGTCCTGGTCCCGCGCCCCGCGGCCGCCGCCGCGCCCCCGTCCCTGGTCGACTACGCGGCCCAGCGCGAGCCCGTCCCCGCCACCCCGCTCCCCGCCGCCTCGGAGCCCGCCGTCCCCCCGCCCGCCGCGCCCGAGCCCCTCGTCCCGCCCAGGGCGTGGCGCCGCACCACCCGCGACATCTCGCACGAGGACGACGTCCTGCCCCTTCCCGCCGGCGCCGAGCAGCCCCCGGCGACGCCGCGGCTGGAGGTCCCTCCGCCGGCCTCGCCCCCCGGCTCCGGCAAGCGCGCCCTGGCCTCCGGCGTCCGCCGCCCGGGCGAGCAGGCCGAGTTCTGGCAGGCCGTCCCGGCCGGCGACACCCGGCCCGACGTCCCCCAGCAGTCCCGCCCCGACGTCCGCAGGGCCGCCGAGGAGATCGCGGGCGCCCCCGAGCCGCCCCGGCACGACGACGAGCAGCCCCCCGCGCCGCCGGGCGTCCAGTGGACGCGCCCCGCCGAACCGGGCGACGGCGTCACGCGGCAGCCCCCCGCCGAGCCCGAGCAGGCCCGCGACGCCGACGGCGAGCGCGTCCGCGTGAGGCAGACGTTCAACGGAGAGCCCGGCGACACGAAGGTCGCCGGCACGCGCACCCCGCACCCGGCGGCCCCCGCCGCGACCCGCCCCGACATCCCCACGGTCCCCGGCGCCTTCGGCGCCCAGCCCCCCCAGCACCGCGCCCCGGAGCCGGTGCGCCCCCCCACACCCACAGAACACCCCGCCGCCCCGGAACCCGCCGAAGCACAACCGCCCCAGCCCCCCGAGCGCCCCGCCGCGCAGGGGGAGCCTCCTACCGCGCTGCCCGAGCTACCCGCCGCACAAGGCGAACGTCCCCCCGCGCTGCCCGAGCGCCCTGCCACGGAGGGCGAGCGACCCACCGCCCTGCCAGAGCGTCCTGCCGCGCATGGGGAGCGTCCTCTCGCACTTCCCGAGCGTCCCGCCGCGCAAGGGGAGCGTCCCCCCGCGCTGCCGGAGCGCCCTGCCACGGCGGGCGAGCGCCCCCCCGCCGTGCCGGAGCGTCCCGCTGCGCAGGGCGAGCGTCCCCCAGAGTTGCCCGAGCTGCCCGCTGCGCGGGGCGAGCGTCCCCGCGCGTTGCCGGAGCGTCCCCCCGCGCAGCCGGAGCGTCCCACCGGCGTGCCGGAGCGTCCCGCTGCGCAGGGCGAGCGTCCTGCCGCGCAGCCGGAGCGGCCCGCCGCGCAGGGGGAGCGTCCCCCCGCACTTCCCGAGCGTCCTGCTGCGCAGGGGGAGGGGCCCCGTGCGTTGCCGGAGCGTCCTCCCGTACTGCCGGAGCAGGGGGGTGGGCAGGTGGTGCGGCCGCCGGTGGTGCCCGGGTGGACCGTGCAGCGGCCGCCCGCGCCGCCGGAGCGGGAGGCTCCGCGGCCCGAGATGCCCGCCGCGTCGGCGGAGCAGGCGAGCGCGCCGCCGGTGCGTCCCGCCACGCCCCCCGAGCAGCCGGGGGTCCTGCGGGAGCCGCCCAGGCCCTGGTCCAAGGGGCTGTCCAAGCCGCAGCGTCCGGACGTTCCCGTGCCGGTGGCGCCGCCCGCGCAGGACGTGCCGCCCGTGGAGCCGCCGCGTCCGGTGGAGCAGCGTCCGGTGGAGGAGGAGGCGCCGCCGCGGGAGGTGCGGTCGCAGCCCGCGTCGCCCGTCCGGCCACGGCCGCTGCCGCCGCCTCCGGCGCCCCCGCCGTCGGGTCCGGCGATCACGCCGCCCGGTCCCGAGCACGAGGTGACGTCCGGCGGGCTGCGCCGGCTCATCCACGCGGTCGGCGGCGGGCACGGCGAGGTCGACGCCGACTACCAGCAGCGGATCCAGCAGCCGTTCCACGGGACGCGGCACGTCGTCGTGCTCGGCTGCACCGGCGGCGCCGGGCAGACCGTCACGGCGCTGATGCTGGGGCACACGTTCGCGCAGCACAACGGCGAGCCGGTCGTGGCGATCGACGTGAACCCCGGGCCGGGCGCGCTCGCGCGGCGCACCCGCAGCGACACCAACGAGACGCTGACCGGCCTCATCACGCGCGCCGACCAGGTCTCCAGCCTCACCGCGATGCGCCGGTACACCTCGCAGGCCAAGTCCGGCCTCGACGTCATCGCGGCGGGCAAGAACCCGCTGCAGGCGCTCGACGACCGCGACTACGCGCTCGCCATCCGCACCCTCGACAAGTTCTACTCGGTGACGCTGCTGGACGCGGCCGCCGCCGTGGTGGCGCGCGTCCTGCCCTACGCCGACCAGATCGTCCTCGTCGCGCCGGCGAGCGCCGACGCGCCCCGCGCCGTCGCGATGACGTTCGAGTGGCTGGACGGCCACGGCTACGAGGAGTTGCGGTCCCGCGCGGTGACGGTCATCAACGGGGTGAGCCGCCGCAGCATGGACGACGTCGAGCAGGCCGAGGCCGTGGCCCGGGGCCGCTGCCGGGCGCTGGTGCGCATCCCATGGGATGATCACCTGAGTATGGACCGCGCGCCGCGCAACGAGCTGAAGTCGTTGCGCACGCCCACGCGGCGTGCCTATCTTGCCCTCGCCGGCGTCGTGGCCGGCGGCTTCACCGTCATGCCCGAGCGTTACCAGGAGCTTCAGCAGGAGCAGGAGGCCACCCGATGAGCGCCCCTCGCGGGCATCGAGCGGAGACCGAAGTGGACCGGGCATTGCTGGCGGACGCGCCTGACGTTCATGACCGTCCGGATGGCGAACACTCTCCCGGGCAGCCCTGTGCGGCTGCCCGGCGGTGGAGAGAATCGTTGATCGGAACCGGCGTCGGGAGGACGGCATGAGCAAGTCGAGCCGACTGGCCGTTCGGTACTTCGACGACCGCGTCCTGCTGACCGACAGCGCCGCGTGGGCGTACTTCCGGCTCCCCACGGTGTCCTACGAGTTCACGACCGGTGAGGAGCGCGAGGCGCTCGCCACCAACATCACCATCGCGCTGGCCGGCATCCGCATGCAGGACGCCGAGGTCCATCTGCGGATCGGGCACCGGACGTATCCGGCGGCGGAGTGGGCGCTGGCGCTGGACCGGACGTCCGACGGCGGCCCCGGGTGGCGGGAGTACCTGGAGGAGACCTACGCCCACGTGTGGGCCAAGGATTTCTGGACCAAGGAGGTCTACCTCGGGGTGCGGCTCGGCCAGCGCGGCATGGGCGCGCAGCTGTCGGGCGGCGTCCTGTCGCAGCTCCTCAGGGCCTACAAGCGCAGCGAGAGCGTCCTCGGCGTGCACGACGACGCGGTCGACAAGAAGGAGATCGCGCGCTGGACGGAGCAGGCCGACCGGATCGGCCGCGCGCTCGGCGGGTCCGCCCTCTACGCCAGGCACGCCACCTCCACCGAGGTCGCGTGGCTGTTCCAGCACGCGGTGACGGGGGCGCTGGCCGACCCGCCGCCGTCCGCCGTCCCGCGCCGGGCGTGGGGCAAGGGCGAGATCGAGTCGCTGGTGGAGGGCGCCATCCACAACGGGCGCTCGTACCTGCGGATCGAGCAGCCGAACTTCACCGGGGCGGGCGGCGGCGCCACGGCCGCGTCGTACGTCGCGTATCTGTCGTTCGCGCGGTTCCCCGACATGATGCCGTTCCCGGACGGCGAGCCCTGGCTCCACTACGCCGACGCGCTGCCGTTCCCCGTCGAGATCAGCGCGCGGATGAAGCTGATCCCGCCGGCGAAGGCGTCCAAGGACGTCTCGCGCAAGCTCGCGCACGCCCGCGACATGGACCAGCACATCCGGGAGGCGGGCGCGGAGGCGCCGATCGCGCTCGCGGAGCAGATCGACGCCGCCCGGATGCTGGAGCACGGCATCACCAAGGAGCGGCTGCCGTTCGTGTACGGGTGGCACCGGCTGATCGTGTCGGCGCCGACCGAGGAGCTGCTCGCGCAGCGCGTGGACGCCGTCGTCGAGCACTACCGCGACATCGGCATCGACGTCGTCAACTCGACCGGCGACCAGTTCTCCCTGTTCCTGGAGTCGCTGCCCGGCGACCAGATCCGGCTGAACGCCTACGCGCAGCGCCAGCCGCTGCGCACCATCGCGGGCGGCATGCCGGTCGCGACCGTCGACCTCGGCGACCGCACCGACGACGAGGGCGGGGGCTGGGTCGGCCCCTACATCGGCGAGACGCTCGGCCGGGCCCGCGCCATCGTGCACTTCGACCCGCTCGTCGCCGCGGCGCGCAACCGGCCGACGGCCGTGGCGATCACCGGGGAGCCCGGCGGCGGCAAGACCACGCTCGCGCTGCTGCTGATCTACCAGATGGCGCTGCGCGGCGTCACGATCGCCGCGATCGACCCGAAGGGCGACGCCGAGTCGCTCGTGGAACTGCTCAAGGCGCGGGGCAGGAGGGCGCGCATCCTGCCGCTCGGCTCGGCGGCGCCGGGCCTGCTCGACCCGTTCTCCTTCGGCGACGACCTCGCCACCAAGAAGATGATGGCGACCGAGACGCTGCGGCTGCTGCTGCCGCGGATGTCGGAGGAGCGCGAGTCCGCGATGATCCAGGCGGTCGGCGCGGTCGCCAACGCCGAGCGGCCCTCGCTCGGCCGGGTCGTCGACTACCTGGAAGGCGCCGACGACCCGGCGTCCAAGAACCTCGGCGCGGTGCTGCGGTCGATGTCGGAGATGCGGCTCGCGCGGCTGTGCTTCGACCCGTCCGGCGGCGAGCGCATCGACAGCGCCGGCTGGACGACCGTGTTCACGCTCGGCGGGCTCACCCTGCCGGACGTCACGATCCCGCGGGAGGACTACTCCTACGAGCAGCGGCTGTCGGTCGCGCTGATGTACCTGGTGTCGCAGTTCGCGCGGCGGCTGATGCACGGCCTCGAACGGCGGCTCCCGAAGGCCATCTTCCTGGACGAGGCGTGGGCGATCACCTCGACGCCGGAGGGCGCCAAGCTGGTGCCCGAGGTGTCGCGGATGGGACGCTCGCGCAACACCGCGCTGATCCTGGTCTCCCAGAACGCGGGAGACCTGCTGAACGAACAGGTGACGAACTGCCTGTCCTCGGTGTTCTCGTTCCGCTCCACCGAGCGGGTCGAGGTCGGCAACGTCATGTCCCTACTCGGGGTCGAGGCGTCCGACGAGCACAAGGCCGTGCTGCGCAACCTCGGCAACGGCGAATGCATCTTCCGTGACCTCGACGGCCGAGCGGGGCGCATCGGCGTCGACCTGATCTCCGAGGAACTGCAGCGTTGGCTGGACACCAACCCGACCCGGTCCCGTCCGGGCACGTCCGAACTCACCGCCGCGGGGGCCGAGGTCGAGGAGGTCTCCCGATGATGGGGTCCCGCGAGGGGGCGGCGCGCCTGCAGCGCTCGCCCGGCGAAGGGCTCGACCGCAAGGCCCTGCGGCGCCCGCGGCGTCCCCGGCGCCGCCGCGCGCCGCGCACGCGCCGCTCGGTGCTGCTGCTGGTCGTCATGGCGCTGTTCATGCTGGGGCCGCTGTCGCCGGCGTCCGCGTCGGTCCCGCAGCTGCCGAACCCGCTGAACGACGCGTGCAGCCCGGCCGACCATCCCGCGCCCGAGCAGTACGGATCCGGGACGGACGGCATGATCAAGCCGCCCGACTACCCGGACGAGAAGCTGAAGAGGACGCCGGTCGAGAAGCTCACGTACTACGACCGGTACGGCACCGCCGGGCAGACCTGGTACGCGGTCGACATGGGCTGCTCGGACGCGATGTCCATGATGGGCAACGCGATCGCGAACACCGTGTTCACCCTCGTCCGGACGATCGACCGGACGACGATCAGCGTCTACCAGGCGGCCGCGTCGGAGTCGCTGCTGAGCTGGCTGAAGGACACCGTCGACGGGGTCATCACCAACGTCGGCAAGACGTTCAACGCCCGCTACTGGTCGTGGGTGATCATCCTCGGCGCGATCTGGCTGGCCTGGTGGGGCCTGGTCCGCAGGCGGGCGAGCAAGGTCAGCGAGGGCGTGATCTGGATGGTCGCCGCGATGGTGGCGCTCACCTGGCTGATCACGCGGCCCTCGGACTTCACCACGCTCGGGACGAAGGTGTCGGAGGCGACCAGCGCCGCGTTCAGCGCGGCGCTGCCACCGAGCGATACCAAGGGCGGGACGTGCGTTCCCGTCCCCGAGGGCAAGCCCGACCCGGCGACGTCGAAGGACATCGACGCGACGTCCCGCAACGCCAACGCGCTGTGGGTGGCGCTGGTCTGCAAGCCGTGGCTCCAGGGCGAGTTCGGCACCAGCGACCCCAACGCGAAGATCATCAAGCAGAACGCCGACAAGCTGCTCTGGTCGCAGGCGGTCGACCTCCCGGAGACGTACGGCACGAACAAGGTCGACCTGGGGAAGAAGTCCGACGCCTACAAGGACGTCACGAAGGACATCCACGACAACCATCCCCAGAACTACGCGCTCTTCCAGGGCAAGGACTGGCAGAACCGCCTGGGGGTGTCGCTCATCGCGCTGTTCGCGGCGCTGGTCGCGGGCCTGCTCATCCTGGTCATCGCGCTCGCGCTGATCGTCGTCAAGATCGCGTTCCTGCTGCTCCTCGTGGCGGGGCCGATCTTCCTCGGGATCGGCATCCATCCGGGCGTCGGACGCGTCGTCGCCATCCGCTGGCTCGAACTGCTGCTGTCCATGCTGCTGAAGCAGGCCGCGCTCATCGGCGTGCTCTCGCTGCTGCTGTGGGCCTACAGCCTGATCCTCGGCGAGACGCTGCCGTGGGGCCTGCAGGTGGTGCTGATCGCGCTGGTGACGTTCGCGGCGTTCGTGTACCGCAAGCCGTTCCAGCACCTGTTCTCCGCCGTCGGCTACTCGGCGGTCGGGGCACGGGGCAAGGGCGAGGCGGAACTCGACAAGTCGGTCGCGGCGGCCCGCAAGAGCACCGAGGCGATGCCGCCGGTGGCCGCCTACCAGATGTTCCGCAAGGCCAAGAACGACCCGGCGATGGCGGCCGCCCTCGCCGGCGGCGTGACGGGCGGCGTCGTGGCGGGCACGGTGGCCGCGGCCGACCGGTCGTCGCCCGGCGCGGGCACGGAGCAGTCGCCCGAGGACGCGCCGGTGCTCGCGGCCAAGCCGCGCGGCGCGGGCGCCGCGGCGGCGCAGGGGCGGTCCAGGCGCGGCGCTCCTCCGCTGAACCTGCCGACCAGGGCGGGCGCGCTCGGCGACCGCCGCACGGACGGCGCCAGGGCCGCCGCCGTCAGGCCCGGCGGCGTCACCGTCGCGAAGGGCGACGGTGAGGACGCCGGAAGCGGGGGCGGGAGCGGCAAGGGCACTGTCCGCCCGACGTCCTGGACGGGCCGCGGCGGCACCGGCGGCGGCGTCTCCGGTGGCGGCGGTTCGGGCGGCAGCGGCGGTTCGGGCGGCGGCTCCGGCGGCTCCGGCGGTGGCGGTGGTTCCGGTGGTTCCGGTGGCGGTTCGGGTGGTTCCGGCGGTGGCGGCGGCTGGTTCGGCGGCGGCGGTGGACGCTCGTCCGGCTCCGCCGCTCGCGGTCGCGGGCGCTCGGGCGGCGGCTCGGGTGGTTCCGGTGGTTCCGGCGGTGGTTCCGGCGGTGGCGGCGGCTGGTTCGGCGGCGGCAACGGCGGTTCGGGCGGCGGGTCCGGGAACGTCCCCCGGCAGCGCGGCCGAGGCGGCGGTGGGGGCGCGAAGCCCTCGCGTCCCGAGCCGGGCGGGCGGCAGGAGCCCCCGCCGCTGTGGGGCAGGGGCGGCTCCAACGCCAGCCCGCCGATCCCGTTCTGGCTGCGTCCGGTCGACCGCCGGTCGGGTGAGTCGGACCGGGACGAGTGATGAACCTGAACGACCGGCGGCGCAAGCTGCTGTTCGCGGGGCTCGTCGTCCTGCTCACGGCGGTCGGCGTCTACCTGACGGTGGCCTCCCCCTCGGGCGGGTCCGGCGACGAGCCGGAGGCCCGCCCGAGCGCGGCGGTGTCGCAGGGGCCGCAGGCCCCCGCGTCCCCGCCGCCGGGGATCCAGAGCACCGTCGACCCGAACGACTTCGACGTCTACCGGCTGCTGCCGTTCTCCCGGCAGGAGTTCGCCACGGCGGCCGACCTGGCGCAGCGGTTCGTCGCGGCCTACGGGACGTACCGCTACGACGAGGCCCCCCAGACCTACATGGCGCGCTTCGCCGGCCTGGCCACCTCCGATCTCGGGCAGCGGCTCGGCCAGGGCGTGGCGACGCCCGGGATGGTGGAGGAGCGCAGGCGCGAGCGGCTCGTCGCGCAGGGCACGGCGTCCCTCGACCAGGTCCGCGACATCGAGAACAACTCGATCATCTTTCTGGTGACCGGCCGGCAGCAGGTCACCAAGAACGGGCGGACCGGCAGCGACAGCAAGCAGTACGCGGTGACCGTGACGAGGGACGGCGGTTCGCTGAGGGTCTACTCGTTCGAGCCCGCCGACGCGGGACAGGCGGGTGACACGGGATGAGTCCGCGGAGGTTGCTGCTCGTCGGCGCTCTGGGCGTCGCCGCGGTGATGTTCGTGGCGCTGGTGTTCGTCCCGATCCTGTTCGGCGCGAGCCAGTTCCTGTTCGGCGGCGGGATCGGCGGTGGCGGCGGCTGCGTGAACGTCGCCGGCGCCGGCGCGCAGCCCGCGGCGGCCGCCGACGCGAAGTCCGTCCCGGTCGACTACCTGAAGCTGTACCAGGAGGCGGGCAGGAAGTACGGCATCCCCTGGAACGTCCTGGCGGGCGTCGGCAAGGTCGAGACCGACCACGGCAGGTCGACGATGCCGGGCGTCTCCAGCGGGGAGAACTACGCGGGCGCGGGCGGTCCGATGCAGTTCCTGGACGCGACGTTCAAGGCGTTCGCGGTGGACGGCGACAAGGACGGCAAGAAGGACCGCTACGACCCGGCGGACGCCATCCCGACGGCCGCCGCCTACCTCAAGCACAACGGCGCCCCGGAGCGGATGCGCACCGCGATCTTCCAGTACAACCACTCGTGGGACTACGTGGACCTCGTCCTGGACTGGGCGAAGCGCTACGTCGGCGGCGACTTCAAGCCCGTCCAGGCGAACGGGATCAACTGCGAGGACAACGAGCTGCCCGCCAATGTCGGCGCCCTCGTCAAGACGATCATCGCGTTCGCGATGGCGCAGCGCGGCAAGCCCTACGTGTTCGGGGCGAACGGCCCGGACGCCTACGACTGCTCCAGCCTGATCCAGGCCGCCTACCGCCAGGTCGGGCTGAACCTCCCGCGCACGACGTTCGAGCAGTGGCCGTTCGGGGTGAAGATCGCCAAGGGCAAGGAGCAGCCCGGCGACCTGGTGTTCTTCAACTCCGGTCCCGGGACGTCGCCCGACAATCCCGGTCACGTCGGGATGGTGATCGGCGGCGGCAAGATGATCGTGGCGAGCTGCTCGGCGTGCGTGCCCGCGATCGGCGTGAAGACCTACAAGAAGCCGAACTGGGTCGGGGTGACGCGCCCGCTCGCGCGGCCGGACTTCAAGAAGAAGGTGGCCGAGCTGGCCGCGCGCCGGTAGCGGCCCGGCGGGGTCAGCGCAACCGGCGCCGGCCCACGACGAGCACGATCTCGCGCAGCGCGTCGGCGGCGGCCCGCACGTCCTCCGGCGGCACCCGGGCCAGCACCTCCTCGTGCGCCACCCCCGACGCGACCAGGGCCTGCTCGGTGACGCGCAGCCCGTCCGCGGTCAGCTGGACGAAGCGGCTGCGCGCGTCGCCCGCGTTGGCCTCGCGCTCCACGTAGCCGGCCTTCTGGAGCCGCTGCAGGACGTTGCTGGTCCCGCCCGAGGTGAGGAACGCCGACCGCGTGAGCTCGCTCGGCCTCAGCCGGTACGGCTCGCCCTCGCGGCGCAGCACGGTCAGCACTTCGAACTCGGCGTAGGTGAGGCCGAGTTCGGCCAGCGGGCCCCGGAGCGCCTGCTGTACCAGCGTGGCGACGCGCCCCGCGCGCTTGCTCAGTTCCAGCATCGCGACGAACGGCTCGGTCAGGCCGTCCCGCCGCCACGCGTCGGCCAGGTCATCGATGTCGTCCCGCACGCACCGAGCGTACTCGCTCGACTGATTGCTTTTCGTAAAGCTATCTTTTAAGCTTTCACGCATGGCAAATTCTCTGCTGCTCACGAACGGCCTCGTCATCGACACCGCGCCCGAACCGACCGTGCTGGGAACCGCCGACGTGCTCGTCGAGGACGGACGCATCGCCGCGGTCGGCCCGGACCTGGCCGCGCCGGACGGCGCCGAGACCATGGACGCGACCGGCCGCATCGTCATGCCGGGCTTCGTCGACACCCACCGGCACACCTGGCAGGCCGGGATCCGCGCGGCCCTGCCGGACGGCACGCTCCACGCCTACCTGCAGCGCGTCCTCGGCGAGCTGGCGCCCCGGTACCGGCCGGGCGACGTGTTCGCCGGGACGCTCGCCGGGTCCCTGGAGTGCCTCGACTCCGGGATCACGACGCTGGTCGACTGGTCGCACATCCAGCTCAGCGAGGGCCACACCGAGGCGAACATCGCGGCGCTGCGGGCGTCCGGCATCAGGGCGGTGTTCGGGTACTGCTACGGCGGCGACGGCGGCCTCGACGCGCTCGCCGCCGAGACCGGCCGCGTCCACCGCGAGCACTTCGGGTCCGGCGGCCAGGTCACGATGGCGATGGCGGCGCTCGGACCCGAGATCGGGGGCGACGAGCGCGCCCTCGCCGAGTGGCGGACGGCCCGCGACCTCGGGCTGCCGGTCACCGCGCACCTGGGCGGCCACGGCGCCGAGAGCGCCGCGCGCGGCCTGGCGTTCCTCGACGCCAACGGGCTGATGGACCACCCGGCCACGTACGTGCACGCCAACTTCTACACCGACGAGGAGCTGAAGCGGATCGCCGGAAGCGGCGGGACGGTGTCCGCCGCCCCCGCCATCGAGGCTGCGCTGGACATCGGCGCCCCGCCCACCGGGCGCGCCCGCGCCGCCGGCGTCCCGACCGGGCTCGGCGCCGACACGGTCACCTCCGGCCCCGGCGACATGTTCAGCATCATGCGCGCCGCCTACGTCCTCGAACGGGGGCGCCCGGACGGCGCCGGCCTCGGCTTCACCGTCGCCGACGCCCTGCGGACGGCCACGATCGAGGGCGCCGAGGTCGCGGGGCTCGCGGACGTCACCGGCTCATTGACCCCCGGCAAGCAGGCCGACCTGCTCGTCCTGCGCACCGACACCTTCGGCCTCGCGGCGGCGCACGACCCCGTCGCGGCCGTGGTCCTGTCAGCGGACACGCGCAACGTCGACACCGTCCTGGTCGCCGGACGCGTGGTCAAGCGCGGGGGAGCGCTGGTCGGCTACGACGTCCCCGCCCTCCTGGCGTCCCTCGCGGACTCCGCCGCGCACGTGACAGCGGCCTGAACCGGGGAGAATCGTCGGCCGCGCGTGGCATGCTGATCGGCGTGGAGTCCGAGATAACGATCCGCGTCGCCGACGAGCTGCTGATGTTCCTGCCCGCGACCCGGCGGGAGTCCCCAGCGCGGGTCCCCTACGACGGGACCTCGACGCTGGGGCACCTCGTGGAGTCGCTGGGCGTCCCCCTGCCCGAGGCGGGCCCGATGACCGCCGACGGCGAGCCCGCCGGGCCCGGCGCCCGCCCCGCGGCCGGGGCCGAGGTGCGCGTGGCCGCGGTCCCGCGCCCCCAGCCCGTGCCGCTGGACCCGGGCCAGGTCGCCCCCCGCTTCCTCCTGGACGTGCACCTCGGCACGCTGGCCCGGCGCATGCGCCTGCTCGGCCTCGACACCGCCTACCACAACGACATGGACGACCCGGCGCTCGTCGTCCAGGCCAACGAGGAGCGCCGCGTCCTGCTCACGCAGGACCGCGGCCTCCTGCGCCGCCGCGCGCTGTGGTTCGGCGCCTACGTCCGCGGCTCGCGCCCCGACGACCAGCTCCGCGACCTGCTCGACCGCTTCGCGCCCGTCCTGCGCCCGTGGACGCGCTGCACCGCCTGCAACGGCGAGCTCGTCCCGGTCGACAAGCAGGAGATCGAGCGCGAGCTCCAGTCGGGCACGCGCCGCAGCTACGACGTGTACGGCCGCTGCGCGGTCTGCGGGCAGGTGTACTGGCGCGGGGCGCACGGCGACCACCTGGAGGAGATCGTCCGCGACGCGACGCGTCTGGTCGACTCCCTCAGGCGGGACGGAACCGGACGGACCGGCGCCGCGGTCTGATCACGAACACGGAGAGGAGCTGGTCGCGATCGATCTCGTGGTGGTGGGGGCGGCGATCCTCGCGGAGGGGCGGCTGCTGGCCGCCCAGCGCGCCGAGCCGCCGCACATGGCGGGCGGCTGGGAGCTTCCCGGCGGCAAGGTCGACCCCGGAGAGTCGGACGAGGACGCCCTGGTGCGCGAGTGCCACGAGGAACTGGCCGTGAAGGTACGCCTGGGCCGCCGCGTGGGCGGCGACTGGCGCCTCAGCGGACGCGCCGTCCTCCGCGTCTGGACGGCCGAGCTGGTAGAAGGCGAGCCGCAAGCCCTGGAGCACCTGCAACTCCGCTGGCTGGCACCCTCAGAGCTCCACGACGTCAACTGGCTCCCCGGCGACCGCCCGGCAGTAGACCTCCTGGCCGCCCAAGGCCTCGGCTAGGAAATCCTATTCGCGCCTGCGAAGTCGGAGCGGTCGGAGAGTTTGGAGATCTTGACCACGTCGCCGGTCTGGGGGGCGTGGAGGTACTTGCCGTCGCCCAGGTAGATGCCCATGTGGTGCAGGTTGCTGCCGAAGTACACCAGGTCGCCGGAGCGGAGGGCGCCGCGGGAGACCTTCGTTCCCATGGCGAACAGGTCGCCGGTGTAGTGCGGGAGGCCGGGCTTGCCGACCTGGGCGTAGGCCCAGACGACGAGGCCCGAGCAGTCGAAGCTGCTCGGTCCGGCGGCGGCCCACACGTACGGGGAGCCGAGCTTGGTGAGCGCCTTGCGGGCCATCTTGGCGGGCAGGCCGGAGCCCTTCACGGTGGCGCTGAGGCCGGTGCGCGGGTCGCTCGCGTGGGTGGTGGTCAGCTTGTCGAGGCGCTTCATCACCTCGGAGACCTTGGCCTTGGCGGCCTCGCGCGCCTGCTTGGCGTCGTCCCAGGCCTTCTTGACCTGGGCGGTCTTGGCCTTGGCGGTGCGCTCCGCGGCGTCGGCCTGGTCGATCTGCTTCTTCAGGGCGAGGACGGCGGTGGCCTGGCTCTGCGCCAGGTAGGCGCGGTCGGACAGCCCCTCGGGGGAGGCGCCGGAGCCGAAGAGGACGTCGGGGCCGCCGGCCATGTAGTTCGCGGCGGCCAGGCTGCCGAGCTTCTGGCGGGCGGGTTCGGCGAGGGCGCGCAGCCGCTCGGCCTCCCGGGTGGCGTCCTGTTCGGCCTTGCGGGCCTTGGTGAACTCGACGCGGGCCTTGTTGAACTTCTCCGTGAGGATCTCGGCCTCTTCGTTCAGCGCGTCGAGGCTCTTGCGCAGGCCCTTCTCCGTCGTCGGCGTGGGGCTCGGCGCCGTGGGCGCGGAGGCGGGCCGGAACGGCTGGGCGGCGTGGGCGAGGTCCGGCGCGGTGGCGCCGAGACCGATCAGGAGCAGGGTGGCGGTGGCGGTGGGCAGAACGCGACGCCGCCGGGGGGAATCCGGAGCCAAGCCGGTGTTCTCCTCTCCTCGTACGCCTACCGGGTTAGCTGACGGGTTCGGGCCAGGAGTCGCCCTACGACGAGCGTCGATTCACCCCGAGGGTGGTGGGTCCCCGGTTCTCCCGCGGGAGATTCGGCGTTCCGGCCGCAGTCCCCTGGGGGCGGGACTCCGGACGACCGGATCTCGGGCAGATTACAAAGGATGCGCAAAGTTGGCCAATCGAGGTCCGTGTGACCGATGGGGCGAACGACTCGGAGTGGGTGGTACGCACGGCCAAGTAGAATGGGTACGGCCGCACGTCTGCGGCGACTCCCGAACTCTCACGCAAGGCGAACCCGCATGCCCATCTCCACGCGCGACGACCTCCGTAACGTCGCGATCGTCGCCCACGTCGACCATGGCAAGACGACGCTGGTCGACGCCATGCTCTGGCAGTCCGGGGCCTTCCGCGAGAACCAGGACGTCGACGACCGCGTGCTCGACTCCAACGACCTGGAGCGCGAGAAGGGGATCACCATCCTCGCGAAGAACACCGCGGTCCTGCACAACGGCCTGACGATCAACATCATCGACACCCCGGGGCACGCCGACTTCGGCGGCGAGGTCGAGCGCGGCCTGTCCATGGTGGACGGCGTCGTCCTGCTGGTCGACGCCAGCGAGGGCCCGCTCCCGCAGACGCGCTTCGTGCTGCGCAAGGCGCTCGCCGCGCGGCTGCCGGTGATCCTGGTCGTGAACAAGACCGACCGCCCCGACGCGCGCATCGACGAGGTCGTGGACGAGACCTACGAGCTGTTCATGGACCTCGACGCAGACGAGGACCAGATCGACTTCCCGATCGTGTACGCGTCCGGCCGCGCCGGGCGGGCCTCGCTCGACAAGCCCGCCGACGGCGCCATGCCCGGCAGCGAGGACCTGGAGCCGCTGTTCAAGGTCATCACCGAGACGATCCCCGCGCCGTCCTACGACCCCGACGGCCCGCTCCAGGCGCACGTGACGAACCTGGACGCCTCCAGCTACCTCGGCCGGATCGCGCTGTGCCGCGTGCACGCCGGCACGATCAAGAAGGGCCAGCAGGTCGCCTGGTGCCGGCGCGACGGCAGCGTCGAGCGGGTGAAGATCACCGAGCTGATGATGACGGAGGCGCTCACCCGCAAGCCCGCGGACGAGGCCGGGCCCGGCGACATCATCGCCATCGCCGGAATCCCCGACATCATGATCGGTGAGACCCTCGCGGACCCGGACGACCCGCGCCCGCTGCCGCTGATCACGGTGGACGAGCCGGCGATCTCCATGACGATCGGCACCAACACCGGGCCGATGGCGGGCCGCGAGAAGGGCACCAAGGTCACCGCCCGGATGGTCAAGGACCGCCTCGACCGCGAGCTCGTCGGCAACGTGTCGATCCGGGTGCTGCCGACCGAGCGCCCCGACGCCTGGGAGGTGCAGGGCCGCGGCGAGCTGGCCCTGGCGATCCTGGTCGAGAACATGCGCCGCGAGGGCTACGAGCTGACCGTCGGCAAGCCGCAGGTCGTCACGCGGGAGATCGACGGCAAGAAGCACGAGCCGGTCGAGCGGCTCACCGTCGACATCCCCGAGGAGCACCTCGGCGCCGTCACGCAGCTGATGGCGGTCCGCAAGGGCCGCATGGAGCACATGACCAACCACGGGACGGGCTGGATCCGGATGGAGTTCCTCGTCCCGGCCCGCGGCCTGATCGGGTTCCGCACCGAGTTCATGACCGAGACGCGCGGCACCGGCATGGCGCACCACGTCTTCGAGGACTACGAGCCCTGGTTCGGCGAGCTGCGCACCCGTCCGTCCGGCTCGCTCGTCGCCGACCGGTCCGGCGCCGCCACCGCCTACGCGATCACGAACCTCCAGGAGCGCGGGACGTTCTTCGTCGGCCCGACCACCGAGGTGTACGAGGGCATGATCGTCGGGGAGAACTCCCGCGCCGACGACATGGACGTCAACATCACCAAGGAGAAGAAGCTCACGAACATGCGGTCGTCCACCGGCGACGAGCTGGAGCGGCTCACCCCGCCCCGCGCCCTGTCGCTGGAGGAGGCGCTGGAGTTCTGCCGCGAGGACGAGTGCGTCGAGGTCACCCCGACCGCCGTCCGCATCCGCAAGGTCGTCCTGGACGCCAAGGAGCGCGAGCGCACGCGGGCCCGCACCAAGCGCGCCGGCTGAGCGCCGAAGCCGAAAGGGGCGGCCCCGCGGTTCTCGGAACCGCGGGGCCGCCCCTTTTCGTGCGTGCCGCTCAGCTCAGCTGGACGGTGCCCGTGACGTCGGCGGCCAGGCGGAGCTGGTCGCCGTCGCGGAGCGGGGCGTCCACGCCGCGGGGGAGCCGCTCGCCGTTGACGAACGTCCCGTTGGTGGAGCCCTCGTCGCGCACCCAGGCCGTCCCGGACGGGTCGAGCCACACCGTCGAGTGGCGCCGCGACACGTTGTCGTACTGCGTGAACGTGGCCGCCACCGGCGACTGGCCCGCGTCCCGGCCGAGCACCAGGTGCTGGCCGACCGAGACCTTGAGCTCGCCCGTGGGGAACTGGACGCGCAGGACGGGCGTGCCCTTCTGCGGCAGCGGGCGCAGGCACGAGTCGCACTGCGCGGCGCCCGGGTTGCTCAGCACCGCCTCGCAGTACGGGCACATGAACGCCGTGCTGTCGGGCGCGGCCGACCGCTGCTGGCCCTGGTTGTGCTCGTGCGGCAGCAGCGTCGCCTCGCGGCCGTGCGGCAGCTGCGGCGACGGGCCTCCGTGCTGCGGCTGACCCCCGTGCTGCGGCTGGCCTCCGTGCTGGGGCTGGCCGTACTGGGGCTGCCCGTGCTGAGGCTGCCCGTACTGGTGGTCGGCCGGGCCGGGCTGCGGCGCGCCGTACTGGTCCTGCGGTGCGCCGTACTGGTCCTGTGGGGCGCCGTACTGCTGCTGCGGCTGGTACTGGTCCGGCTGCTGCTGTTGCGGCTGCGGCGCGCCCCACTGGTCCTGGGGCTGCTGCGGCGCGCCCCAGGGGTCGGCGGGGGGCTGCTGCTGTTGCGGCTGCCCGTACTGCTGCTGCCCATGTTGAGGCTGGCCCTGCTGCGGCTGCCCGTACGGGGGCTGGCCGGGCTGGCCCTGCCCGTGCTGACCCTGACCGTGCTGGTCATGGGACTGCTGGGGCATGGGCGGACCCCATGCGTCCGGCTGCTGCTGTTGCGGCTGCGGCGCGCCCCACTGGTCCTGGGGCTGCTGCGGCGTGCCCCAGGGGTCGGCGGGGGGCTGCTGCTGTTGCGGCTGCCCGTACTGCTGCTGCCCGTGCTGAGGCTGGCCGTACTGCGGCTGCCCATGCTGGGGCTGGCCGGGCTGGCCCTGGCCGTGCTGACCCTGACCGTGCTGAGGCTGCCCGTACTGGTGGTCGGCCGGGCCGGGCTGCGGGGCGCCGTACTGCTGGCCCCCCTGCTGCGGCCCCGGCGGCGGGGGTATCCGCTGCGGTTCGTACCCGCCCGGGCCCTGCTGGTGAGCGCCGCCACCGGCGCGCGCCAGGTTGGCCCCGCAGCTCATGCAGAGCAGATCGCCCGGCTGGAACGGCTCGTCGCAGACCGGACAGTTCAAGGTCGCCATGACACATCCCCCGAGCGCACCCCGGCGCGGTCGAGCCTCGACGTGAGGTGCTCCATGTCACCTCTTCGCGGGATCCCGATGTAGTACACCCGCTTTCCCTCCGGCCCTTCGTCCACGGACACCTGTACTCGGGGCCCTCTTCCTTCAGTGTCACCGATCGCTTCAGTGTCACCGACGCCGGCCACTGCCCCGTACCGCTCGCGTCCCAGGGGGGACACCGGCACGACACGCTGGTTGGCCGACCCCCTCCAGAGTAGGGAGCCGTCCGCGGGGTGTCGCCCCCCAGGGTTGAGCCGGTCGACGTACGGCCCGGTGACCACGGCGTCACACATGTCGACGATCTCGCGCGTCACAGCGGCGCGCGAGAGTCGAGAGTAGACATATCCGCTGTAAACCAATATGTCCAACGCAATCGTCTCACGGTCGCGGGTCTCCCGCCACGCGCGGATCCCCCGCACCAGGGCCGCCAGCGCGGCCGGCTGCTGGAACGGTTCGCCGCCCGAGATGGTCACCCCGTCGACCGGTTCGGGAAGGGACGCGAGCCATCCTAGGACCGCTTCGACGGGGATGGCCCGGCCCGGGTCGGCGTCCCACGTGTCGCGGGAGAGGCACCCGTTGCAGTGCAGCGTGCAGCCCTGCGTCCAGATGCCCGCCCGCGTCCCCGGGCCGAGTGTGGTCACCGGGTAGTGCGCCTTGGCGAGCAGGAGCGTCTCGCCGGCGCCGTCTCCGGCCGCCGGGGGACGGCCCGCGCTCACTGGAGGTCCAGGTGCACGATGCTGCCCTCGCGCCGGATCCCCGTGACGGTGACCTTCTCGTCCGGGACGAGCTCCCGGTCGAAGAGCGCGCGCGCCAGCGGGTTGACGAAGTGGGACTCCAGCGCCATGCCGATGCCGCGCCCGCCCTTGGCGAGCTCCTCCGTGCACCACTCGCGGAGCGTCTGGAGCGCGTCCCCCTTCACGGCGAGGACGAGCCGGTGCTCCTCGGTGACCCGCCGGCAGATGTTCGCGAACTGCAGGTCGAAGATCTTGTGCGCGGCCTCGCCGGAGATGAAGTCAAACACCACGATGTTGTCGCCGAACCGGTTCAGCAGCTCCGGCCGGTTCAGCACCGTCGTGAAGTGGTCGGCGACGGCGCCCTTGATGCGCTGCTCGACCTGCTCGTAGGACATCCCGGGTGTGATGTTCTGCACACGGTCAGGGGCCCCGTACGCGGCCCCGTCCCGGGTCGTGAGGTCGCGTCCCGGCACGAACATCCCCAGGTTGGAGGTGAAGATGAGGATCGACTCGGAGAAGTGGACGGTGTTGCCGCGCCCGTCGGTGAGCCGCCCGTCCTCCAGGATCTGCAGGAACTTGTCCAGGATCCGCGGGTGCGCCTTCTCGATCTCGTCGAAGAGGATCACCCGGAACGGGTCCTCCCGGACGGCGTTGGTGAGCTCGCCGCCGGCCTCGTGCCCCACGTACCCGGGCGGCGACCCGATCAGCCGGTCGCCGGAGCCCTCGCCGGAGAACTCGCTCATGTCGAAGCGCAGGTAGGCCGACTCGTCGCCGAAGACCAGCTCGGTGATGGCCTTGGCCAGCTCCGTCTTGCCGGTGCCGGTCGGGCCCGCGAAGAACAGCACCCCGCGCGGCCGGCTGCCCGACCTGGTCGCCTGCGCGCCCGACAGCCCGAGCACCGCCCGCTTGAGGATGTCCAGCGTCTTCGTGACCGCCTGCGGCTGCCCGATCACCCGCTCGGGGACGCGCTTCTCGCCCTCCAGCACCCGGCGCCGCAGGTGCCCGCGGCTCCACGGGTTGTCGAGCACGCCCAGCTTGTAGGTGCGGACCGCGTCCGGCAGGTCGGCGAGGTCGACGTTGCGCTCCTTCGCCAGCCGGGTCACCTCGATCATCGACTGGAGGGTCAGCCCGTCGGCCTGCTCGGCGAACGCGTCGCACGCCGCGGCCGCCACCTCGTCCGACCCGACGTCGCTCACCCCGAACGCGCGGGCCAGCAGCCGCGCCGTCTCCTGCCGGTCGCCGAGGTGCGGGCGCGGGATCGTGATCTCGCGGATGTTCTCGTTGTCGGCCGTCAGCCACGGCGGCAGGTCGCCCGGCCGCTCCACCAGCCAGACGACCGGGTTGTAGAGCGGCTTCGGCCGCGCCCCCGTCACCCGGACGGGGCGCGCGCTGCGCGACAGCTTCGCGCAGAACCGGAAGAAGTCGCGCTCGGCCGGCTCCAGGTCGGTCGGGGTCCGGGCGATGCGCGACGCCGAGTCGATCACGAACGCGGCGCGGACGTTCTCCTGCGGCCGGGCGACCGCGGCCAGGTGCCGCGTCAGCCCCTCCAGCGAGGGCTTCTCGTCCGCCTTGACCTTGCCGAGCAGCGACTCCGCCGCCGCCGCGGCCTCGTCCCCGGACGGCTCGTTCGGGCCCGGGACGATCTGCAGCCCGTCCACCGGGTCGTAGACGGCCATGAAGGCCGCGCCGCTGGAGCGCAGCGTCCCCCACAGCAGCGCCCGCAGGGGCAGCAGCACCGCCGGGCCGCCGTCCGGCGAGGGAGCCAGGAAGCTGTCGTGCAGGTTGCCCGACAGGACGTACTGGGAGTGCACCGAGAGGGTCGCGTCCAGCTCCCGGATGAACGGCGGCCAACCCAGCAGCCGGCCCCCGAGGGTCGGCGAATCAATGCTCATCTAGTCACTCCACTCCGTCCGAGCGCCCCCTGCACACCTCACTTGTGACGCTCGCGGGAGCGTTCGCGTTGGGCGGCACGGCCCCTAGTCTGCCGTGCCTCCGCCGAAACGGGCAGCTCACGCACTCCGGGCTCCAGCCGCCACGCCACGTCCGAGCGGATCCCCTCGCCGGCCAGGCGCTCGCGCGCCGCCTCGAACGCCTCGCACCACTCCTGTTCCCGCTCGACGTCCACCCGGCGGTCGTCCTCGCTCTCGGCGGGCCGCTCGCGCACCATCGAGGCGCGCACGTGCGCGGCGTCGTCCACGCGCATGCGGACGCTGTGGTCGGGCCAGGCGCCCTTGGTCAGCGTCACGGTGCCGTCCTCGGCCGTCAGCGTCTCGAACCCGGCCTGGACCTCGTACCCCATGTCCTCGAACGCGGCCGTGATCGAGTCGAGCACGTACCGGCGCTCGGCCTCGGCCTGCTCGGCGGCGTCGCGCTCGGCCGCCAGCCGCCGCTCCTCCTCCCGCCGCTCCCGGGTGCGGCGGTTGGCCTCCTGGATCCGCAGCCGCACCTCCTGCAGCACGCCCTCCGCGTCGGCCGGCGTCGCCGCGCCGGCCAGCAGCCGGGCCGCCTCGGCGACCGCACGCCGCTCCGCCTCCCCTGCGTCGGGCAGCAGCCGCACCATGATCCGTTCGAGGTGCTCGCGCACGTCGGCGGCCCGCGGCGGCGGCGAGCCGTCCCGCACGCTGGCCGCCAGCCCCTCGGCGGGGACGTCGAAGATCTGCGCGCCGACCTGGGCGGCGAGATGCTCGGAGAGGCGCCGTTCGGCCTCGTCCAGGACGGGGTCGGTCGCCGCGCACCAGGCGGTCAGCTCGGCGGCGGACCGCTCGGCCGGGTCGAGCCGGCCGGGCAGCGGCACGTCCGCACCGATCTTCGCGCGGGTCTCGGCGAGTGCGGCGATGCGCGCGTTGCGCTCCACCGTCTCGCGCAGCGCCCGCTCGTGCGTGCGGACCTCGGCGAGCGCCGCGGCACGCGCCTCGGCGCGCCCGGCGGCGAGCGCGGCCAGCGCCTCCGCGCCGCGTCCGGCCAGGCCCGCGCCGTGCCCGAGCAGGCGGGTCATGCCGAGGCTGAGCACCACCGCCGCGTCCAGCGCGATGTCCGCGTCGATCCCGCTGCTCATGGGGTCCCTCCGATCGTCCGTGCCTGCCGCCAGTGGTGCAGCCGCACCCCGGCCGCGACGGCGTGCGCGGCGGGGACGGCGATGAGGACGAGGACCCACAGCAGGCTCGCGATGGACGTCACCGCCGCGAGCAGGAGGAGGAAGAGGAGCAGCGGCACCGTCGCGGCGGCGAGCACGCATCCGCAGCCGCGCCGCCCGGTCTGCCGCGCGGCGCCCGACATCGTCTGGGACGCCGTCGACAGCCCGCGGCCGCCCGCGCCGAGAATGCCCGAGAGCATCGCCCAGGGCCCGTGGGGGAGGTAGTCCGCGCCCTGTGCGCGCGCCGCGAGGACCTCGCTGCCGCACTGCACCGCCCAGGCGAGCACGGACACGACGGCCAGAACGCCGAAGGAGACGCCCGAAGACGAACTGTGCAGGCCGACCGATGTCGTGCCGTCGTCGTTGCCGCCGCCGCCGAACAGCGAGCCGATCATCCAGCTGCCCAGGAGCCAGAACAGCAGCAGCGGCGACGTCAGCGCGACCGCCTTCGCCATCGCGGCGCCGCGGCCGGCGAGCCGCTGCCGTTCGCGTTCGGCCCAGTGCGTGCGCAGCGCCTCGTCGCGCTGCTCGGCGGCGTGCCGCTCGCGCGTCCGCGACTCGCTCTCGGCCACGGCTTCGGGTGCGGCGCGGGCCACGGCGAGCAGCCGCAGCGGATCGTCGCCGGCACCGTCCACCATCCAGGTGAACCACGGCACCGGTTCGGAGACCGGCTCGCGGGCCCGTGCCGCGCCCTTGGCGATCAGCCGCCCGGTCTCGTCGGGACGCGCCGCCAGCGCGAGCAGGGCGAGCAGCACGGCGGGCGGCTCCTCCGCGCCGGCGTCGGGCAGCCGGCCGGCGAGGCCCGGCGGCGCGGCGGCCTGCTCGCGCAGCCAGCGCACCAGGTCGTTCCATGCCGACACGTGCGCGCGCCACTGGTCGTCGACCCGGGCCAGCTCCTCGCCGCCCGCGAAGCCGGCGAGGACGGGCAGCAGGCGGTGCTCCCACAGCGCCCGCCCGATGAGGCAGGCGGTGCGGTGGTCGGGATGGCGCCGGTCGGCGGCCAGGCCCGCCAGCCCGGGCAGGTCGGCGGCGGTGATCCGGCGGCCGAGGTAGTGCGGGGGCATCGCCGGATCCAGCCACCGCACGAGGTGCAGGAGCTTGACGTCGGGCGGCAGCGTCGTCATGAGGTGGCCGTCGACGAGCGCGATGCGGCCGTCGTCGGGCACCTCCGCGAGCCACTCCCGCAGGCTCCGCCACGCCTCGCCGGTCTCGCCCCGGCCGAAGAAGTACTGGGCGGCGTGGTCCCAGTTCTCGACGAGAGCGCGGGCCAGCTCGCTCCTGCCGGTGTAGCGGCGGCCCCTGAACGGCAGCCCGGCGCCCACCGGGACGCTCTCCTCCGCGACCCGCGGCGAACCGCCGTCCAGCCACTCCCGTACCTGCTCGCCCGTCCATCGCGCGCGCGGGTCGCGGGTCAGCAGCCCCTGGCACAGCAGCCGCAGCCGGGGGTCGGAGACGTCGTCCGCGCTGACCGGCCGCGTCGCGAGATGGTCGACCACGACGGTCTCGCTCAGCCCCTGGAACGGCGGCCGGCCCGTCGCCAGCTCCCGGACGATCATGCCGAGCGACCACCAGTCGCGCGCCGGCGACACCTGGCCGGACAGGGACTCCGGAGCGGCGTAGGCCAGCGTCCGCGACGACGAGGCGAACACCACGCTCTGGTCGAGGACCCGGCTCAGCCCGAAGTCGGCGATGGCGAGCCGCAGCGGCTCCCCGCCCAGCACCAGGACGTTCTCGGGCTTGAGGTCCCGGTGGACGATGCCGGCCCGGTGCAGCGCCTCCAGACCGGCGGCGAGCTGGGCGGCGACCTCGGCCACCGTGTCCTCCGGGAGCGGCCCCTCGTCCATCAGCGCCCGCAGGTTGCCGTCCGGCGCGTACGCGGCGATCTCGTAGTCGCGCCCGTCGGCGTGCCCCGTCTCCAGGATGCGCAGGACGTTCGGCGCGTCCAGCGCGGGCAGCTTCGCCCACACCTCCCGGTCGGCGCGGTACCCGCGGCGGAAGATCTTCACCACGAACTCGGCGCCGTCGGCGTCGCGCACCAGGAGCAGGTCGGACTCGGCGCCCTGCACGGGCAGCTCGGCGACCGTCGCGTACCGCTCGCCGAGCACGGCCGGCAGCCGCATCAGCGGATCCCCGGGACCGTGCCCCTCCCGCCGGGTCGACGACGCCGGGCGCGGCCCGGGCACCTCCGCGTCCCGCCGCGTCGTCCCGGCGTCGCGCCGGGTGTCGCGTGGCGGGGCGCCATCGAACTCGCCCACAGCCGTCCCGTCTAGCCCTTGTCCTTGATGGCCCGAAGATACTCGCTGATCTTGAACTGGTTGATGACGAACTCCAGGGCGATCCGGGTCGCGAACACCTGGAAGAGCCACGCGAACGGGGACCCGAGGAGGAGCATGAGGCCGAACGCCGCGCTGTCGTCGAGCCACGCGATCCCGTACACCGCCATCAGCAGCGCGAACAGGGTGATCGGGATCAGCGCGAGCACGTAGAGGATCTTCACGACCCGCGTGGTGATCATGGTGTCGAAGTTGAGGTCGAACAGCCCTCCGAACACGTTCCCGCCCCTCGGCTCGCCGGGCGGGGGCGCCCATCCCCGCGGCGGCTCCGGGTACCCGGAGGCCGGGCCGGGCGGGCGGGGGCCGGGGACGGGGCCGGGGAAGGGGCCGCCGGGCCCGGCGGGCCCGCCGGGCGGTGGACCGTAGGGCCCGCCGGGACCGCCGGGCGCCTGCGGACGCGGAGGGTTGCCAGGGTCCGGTGGGTTCGTCATCACCGTCGTCTCCAGTGTGGGGACCGCTACACGGAGACTCTAAAGCCTGGCCCCGTCCGCCGCCGGAACCCGCCGCGCGACGATCCCGTATCGCGCGGGGGCCCGGTGCGGACGCGCGGGCCGGCGGTGCCAGGTTCTGGCCCCGCCGGTCCGCGACGGCGCGAGGCGCGGCGCCGGACCGCGCCGGAGGTCAGGCGGCCGGGACGCCGGTGGCCGGCTGCGCGGACCGCACCTCGGCCTGGTTCGGCTTGGCCGCCAGGCCCGGAAGGTCGGTGGTCGCGGCGCGCAGGCGGGCGATGCCCTCGGCGCCGAGGTCGCCCAGCATGATGTCGTAGGCCAGGTCGCGCACCGTGTCGACGCCGACGGACGAGTGGAGCATGGCGCCGATGGTCTCGGTGAGCACCCGCTCGTAGGACTCGAACGTCACCGCCTCGGCCACCGCCGGGTTCCACTCCAGCTGGTCGCCGGCCGTGACGTGCAGCTGGAGGCCGCCGGTCACCGGGTCCACCTGGTCCAGGTCGATCTCGGCGGCGACGCGGCCGCGGGCCGCCGGGGTCCCGTCGTCGGTGAACAGCAGCGCCGGGACCGAGAAGGTCACCTGCTCGGCGGGCTTGCGCGGCCGGACGGCGTTGCCGCGCGGCACCGCGGGGACGTCGACGTGGTCCAGCTGCGACAGCATCCGGAACGTCGCCAGGCCGAGGATGCTGTTGATGGCCAGCGCGGTCGCCCGGGTCACCGTCTCCGTCTCGCCGGGCTTGCGGGTGAGGTAGCCGCTGAAGCCGTAGGCGATGATGCGGTCGCGGACGGGGGAGCGGAGGAAGATGCGCAGCCGGACCCCCGCGACGGGGAGCTCGAACTCGGCCTCGCCGTCGCCGACCTCGGACCGGACGAAGCCGCCCTCCGACGCGGTGAGCCGGCCCACCAGGGCCAGCGTCCCCTCGTTGCCGCTGCGGGAGAGGCTCAGGACGTAGAGGTCGCCGTCCAGCTCGGTGATCACTTCGTCGCCGAGGACGACGGCGAGGGCCCGCGCCGTCTCGTTCAGGCCGTGCAGGGTCCTGCGCGGCATGCGCAGCCGCAGCTGGTTCTGCGACGTCACCCGCCCGCCGACGGTGTTCTCGACGTGCTCGACCTCCCGCTCGGCCTGCTTGCCGGTGTAGTTGCGCAGGCTGAATGCCAGGACCTCGTTGTCCGTGCGCACCCCGCAGGTCGCCTTCAGGGCCTTCTTGGCGCTGAGCGGGTAGGGGGCGTCCTGCCGGACGTATTTGGTCGCGTCCACGAACACGGGGACGTCGTCGTCGAAGAGGCGCCGGACGTAGAATTCTTCCTTGGTTTGCGCTGGCACTGTTGCACCCTTCTCCGTGTCCTGCCGCCGGCCGCGGACGGCCGGAGGTAACCTCGGCACCCGGCCGATTCCGGCCAGGTGCGGCACCGGTCCCACCGCCCGGTGTCCACTCTTCAGTCATAACCGTTTCGGGGCAGGTCGGATCGGCAAGTACCAGAGGGCCGGACGGCGCCGCCGACGAACCGGTTGACAAATAAAGCATGCGGCTCGCCCTGTCGCGTGGACAGTCATGCGTGACACACGGGGGCGGCACACTACAAAGGAGACCAGATGCACCAGTTGACCGATTACGTGCTGGCCGTTCGCACCACCGGTTCACCTCCGGCGATCGAAGGGGTCAAGTCGGTCGACCTGGTTCCGGGCGACGACCAGGACGTGATCGCCGCGACCATCGCCGGTCTGCGGGCGAGCGGGCTGACCGCGGCCGACTTCCGGTCGCGCGTGATCTATCTCGCGCCCGAGGACCCGAGCTGCCTGGTGCCGTACGCGGCACTGTGCGGCTTCGCCGGCCGCCGCGTCGACGCCTACGCCGGCGGCACCGTCCTGGAGTTCTCGCGGCTGGACCCGCAGGGAGAGGCCTTCCCCGACGCGGGCCGGCCCTCCGGGTACCTGGAATGGGGCCAGGTCGGCGGCGAGGAGGGGCCCGTCCCCACCGTGCAGGTCGGCTCCGGCGCCCAGCGGCTCGTGACCCCGGAGGCCGCCACCGTGATCCGGTACGCGGCGCGGCTGCGCATGGTCCCGCCGCCCTCGGCCCGGGACGCGCTGGCCACGTTCGTGCTCGTCGCGGCGCTGCGGCGGCGGGCCGACGACCGGTTCCCCTACCTGTCGACCGGGAACGAGCCCGCCCCCGTCACCAAGGACGACCCGACCCAGGGCATCGACCTGGAGAAGCTGCGGCGCGAGGCGGCCAAGTACCGCCAGGAGCTGCGGGCCGGGCGCCGCGGCGCCGACATGGTGCCGCCCGTCCCCGTCTCGCCGCACAACAAGCGGATCGCCGAGGCCAAGTCGGTGGACGTCCGGACGGTGCTGACGCGCCTCGGCTCCTCCTCCGACGACGGGAACCTGTGGCACTGCCCGCGTCCGAACAGGCACAGCAACGGCGACCGGAACCCCTCGATGAAGGTCTACGGGGACAACCGCACCAGGTGCCACCGCTGCGACGCCGAGAAGGTCGGTCCGATCCGGCTGGTCATCGACGTCCTCGGGGTCACTCCGGACGAGGCCGCCAGTTTCATCCTGGACTCCGACCGCGTCGTGGACATGCGTCCAGCCTGAGCGTCCCTGGCGGCCGGGGGCCGCTGGGCAGGGGGAACCGATGGCCGAATCGCAGGGCCGCGCGGACGTGGCGCTGCTGATTGTGGATGGAGTGCAGGTGGGCCACGTTCACCGCAGTGTCCTCGATCGGGTCGCCGAGATCGCGGGCCGGCTGGGCTGCCGCGACGCCGTCGCGCTGGCCGGCCCGCCGGTCACGTTCGACTCCTCCCGCGTCCCCCGGCTGCGGCGCGACCTGGAGCAGGTCATCGCCTACGCCGAGGCGGCGCGGCAGACCGGCTGGGTTTTAGGCGACCTGGCCGTCGCCCCGGGTGACCAGGCGGTGCCGGTGATGGACACCGCGCAGGGCAGGATCTGGGCCCACCCCGTCCGCGGCTTCGAGCTGCACGGGGAGGCCGGGGTGCGCCGGATCACCGAACTGGCCGAGATCCCGGGGACCCCGCAGCGCACTCCGCTGGCCCGTCTCATCGCGCCGCTGGCCGACGCCGCGGCGCGTGCGCAGGTGCTGGAGATAGCGGACGGCAAGCACGAGCGCGCCGTGCGCCTGGGCTGACGGGCGAAGGGGCGCCGCTCGCCGGAGACGGCGAG